>CAZBGF010000164.1:0-4909 GCA_964491255.1 uncultured Verrucomicrobiota bacterium | reverse complement strand
GAAATTCAAGATAATACCCACTCGCAATCGTGTTATTCTCAGATAATTCAGCATTTGGCCTCTTTCATGATCCTTAATATGATCAATGACTTTTGTGTCCACAATAACCGCATCAAAGGCTATGAGATCGGGAATGTATTCACCGACCTTATGACCTTTGTATGAAAGATCAAACGATGGTTGCTGTGTGAACGGAATATTCCGCAACCCAAACTCGACGGTTAATGCGTTCTCATACGGTTTTTCGTGAAACCCGTGACCAATCTCGTTCATAACTTCTATAGCACATCCAACCACGGCATATACTTCTTTTCGATAAAGCAGCATATTATCCGGTTCTTCAGCGGCTTTCCCTGCGTTCCATTCGTGTTTATTGGTGTTCATTCGTGGTTATCAAATTTTCCACGGTTTTTTTCGCGTTCGATTTCAGTGCCGCCGTAAAAAGCTGATGACTTAATGCTGTTTCTTCCGGTGTGGCGCAACCGGCAAATTTTTTGAGCGGCTTGCCTTCTGTTAACTCGTAAAGGAAAGCAGCCCACATCTGTAGAATGGAATCAGAAAAACCGAATTCAAAGATACCGCCAGTAATTGACTTAAAAGCTGTTTCATGGCCCATATCAATAAACCGCCATGCCTGTTCTCCGCCATGATATTCCATAACCTGTAGAAGTTTTGGGTTTTTTGTTGAAAACCGGGCACTTCCAAGTGTGCCGAAAATTTCGATCTGCCATGTGTTCTTTTGACCAGGCGCGATTCTCTGCGTCTTTAAAGTTAATGGAAAATATGTGCCGTTCTTCGGATCCAGCGCTTCACAAAAAAGCGTTGCGTTATCCCATGTCTTGCACGGCACTTTGACGCCCTTGTTGTCCGGCCGTTCTGTCATTATATTTGACAGAATGGCTCGCACGTTCTGTGGAATCCAGCCGGAGCGAAACGGTACGTGACAGACATGCATACCCAAATCCCCCATACATCCATACTCCCCGTTTGTCTCGATCATGCGTTTCCAGTTAATCGGTTTATTCGGATCAAGATCGCTCGAATGATGAAAACCGCCATTCACTTCAATGATTTTACCAAATGCATTCGCTTCAATCATATCGCCAATCCGCTGAACAGCAGGATGAAATGGAAACTGAGACGAACACCTGGTAAACTGGTTCGGATGTGCTGTTAAACATGATAGAATCGCTTCGTTCGCTTTTATATCAATGCCAAATGGTTTTTCACCCATGAGATGCTTCCCTGCTTTAATAACAGCGCAATAGATTTCTTCATGCAGGTTATGAGGCACCGCACAATATACCGCCTCAACTTCCGGGTTATCCACCACTTCATGATAATCATCCGAAAACCGTTTGACGGTAGGAATATGCTGCTGATACCATTCAAACAGGGAAGAATTTTTGTCGCAGACTGCGATAATTTCCGGACATACATTCACCTCCGGCAAATGCCCCCAACGCGCCGCCGCGCTGGCAAACTCACGACCCATCAAACCTGCGCCAATTATTCCGAATTTTATTGTTTTCATAACTTTCTCTCTATTCTTCAGAGTTTTATTTACCCGCTAAACACGCGAAATTACACTAAAAACTTCTAGTTTCTTGAATGGACTATTCGTTCGTATTCAAGTTTAGGGTAATGTCCAAAATTAACAAGCAAACCAAGTTTAAATTCCGTTGCATTCAAATAGTTAATCACCTGAGCGCGATGCTCGTCAGTCAAATTTGAAACGGCTTTGAGCTCAACAATGATTTTGTCGAAACAGATGAAATCAGGTTCATATTTCTTTCGAAGAATTCTTTCCCGGTAGTTAAGCGATAACTGCTTTTTTGCTACTGCTGGAATTTTCTGGTATCCAAACTCAATTTCCAGGCATTCTTGATAAACATCCTCCAAAAATCCGCACCCTTTTTCTTCGTATACTGCAAAACAGGCTCCGACAATTGCATAACTTTCATCCTTGAAAATAAGATCATCTATTTTTTTCTTCATTTAGTGTTCTTTCGTGTGTTTAGCGGGCTGTCATCTCCGTTCAATAGCCCAATGCCTTTTCGGTTTCACCGATGGCTTCATCAATAAAATCCATGCACTTGGCTGCCACATCCACATCCATAACAATAGGAGGGCTCATTCGAAGAATATGACCGGCCGGTATCCATGCCAATCCCTTGCGAAACGCACGCTGATAAACCTGCTTACCCGCCTCGTCAAACGGTTCCTTTGTATTCCTGTCTTTGACCAGTTCAATACCCATGAGACATCCCTTACAGCGGACATCACCGATAATCGGATGTTCACTCTTCATCTTCTCAAGACGCGGAATAAAGAAATCTTCAAGCCGCTTGGCATTTTCCAGAAGTTTTTCCTCCTCGATCGCTGTAATAGAGGCCAAAGCCGCCGCGCAGGCCATTGGATTGCCGCCGTAACTGGTTGAAGCGCTGATACTCTCAACGGAATCCGCATAAGGCTCGCGAACGATCATAGCAGTAACAGGGAACCCATTTCCGAACCCTTTACCAATGGTCACTACATCAGGCAGTGTGTTCCAATGCTCGATGGCTAAATAAGTCCCTGTTCGGCCTATCGATGTCAAAACTTCGTCAGCAAATAAAAGAATGTGTTTTCGGTCACACCATTTGCGTAACTTCGGGAAAAAGTCATCTGGCGGGAAGATGGAGCCGGCCCAGCCCTGAATGGGTTCCAATACTATCGCGGCAACTTGACCCGTAGTGCCTTCAACAATAAACTCATCAAAAAAATCGATGTACGCGTCTGTATCAATTGTTCCATCCTGCTTTTTGAAAAGAGGTCGGTAAGGATTCGGCCGCGGCATCATATAAAAGCCCGGCGCCCGTGTCGGGCCATTCGTTGGATTCATGCGCGCCAGACTGACCGAATGACCTGACTTGCCATGAAAGTCAGCGTAGCAGGACAGAAATTCATGCTTTCCAGTGGCGGCCCGGCAAACCCGCAATCCGGCTTCAACAGCCGTCGTGCCGCTGTCATACAATTGCACACCGGAAAGATCGCCTGGAAGAATTTCCTTCAGCTTTTCCAGAAGTTGAAGTTTTAATGGAGTTGTGAAATCATGGCAATTCATCAGTTGCCCTGCAGCCTTTTGCACAGCTTCTGTGACTTTAGGATGGCAATGGCCAATTGTTGTCACATAAATACCCGATGAAAAATCGAGATAAGTGTTGCCATCCACATCCGTCAAAGTACAGCCATGCCCCTTTTCAAAAACAACGGGAAACAGTTTCACCTGCCCGGAATAACCCTTCATTATTTTTTTTGCCCTGCCATGCATCTCAAGAGATTTCGGCCCTGGTATTTCCTCTGTCACAATATGCGGAACAGTTTTGAGATCAACTTTTGCCCATGAGATAGAACTCGTCATGATGTTTCCTTTCTATTGAACCTTCAACCACTACGTGTAGACTATAAGTTAATAGGACGCAGATTTTCGCGAGATATACGCAGGTTGTTTTCTCGAATTATCCTGATTATCTGCGTCCAAAAAAGGTCCTATATGATTAATTTCATTCAACTATGTGTCTGCAAATTACCTGATCCTTTCACAACTCGTATTTCTGTCTGTTTCCGGAAACGACGCAATGCGGAAGACGGTATGGAATCTGTCGTTATCCAAAGGTCAAAATCACGCAATGTGCCGTATACAACATTACCCGTTTTTCCAACCTTGGTTCCGTCAGCCAGCAGAATCTTGCGACGGCCACGCCTGATCATCATTTGTGTCGTTCTGGCCATATCCTGATCCATGACCAGGCATCGGCCGGTACGGTCAATCGCATCCGTTCCAATAAAAATCGTATCTGCTTCAATTGTTTCCAGCACTCGCTCCATCAGACTGCCGCCGAGATAAAATAAATCTGAATGATATCTTCCGCCAAGAATATATAAATGGACATTTGAGAACCGGCTGATTTCTCCAATCATCGCAATTGAATTGGTGTATACTGTAATTCTTCCACAATTCTTCAGACACGAGGCCAGGTGAAACGTTGTGGACCCATCATTAATGAGCAAAACATCACCCTGTTTTACTTCTTTCATAGCCTCATTCCCAATGGACTGCTTCATCTCGAAATTAGTGGCCACGTGCTTTTGATAGATCGAATTCTGAATGCGAGTGATTGCCATGCAACCGCCATGTGTCCGGACAATCACTCCGTTTTTTTCCAGGCAATCCAGATCACGCCGAATGGTCAAAGGTGATACATGCAGAGCTCTGGCCAGGTCATCAACACGCCATTCCTGCTGAACCGCCCTTATGCGGTTCATAATATTTTTTTGTCTAATTTCTGATTTCATAAATTGTAACTGCTAAGGCACAAAGGCACAGAGTAGCAAAGGCACAAAGTATGATAAAAATAACGAAACTCTGGTCGCCGACCTCACCGCCAGTTGGATGAACACCATTGTCCCACACTCGCCGGATTTCTTTCTGCTTTGTGCCTATGCCTGCCAAGCCGTAGCCTTGAGCAATGTCGAAAGGGCGAAGGCTTGTGCCTTTGCCACTTTGCACCTGAGTAGACATAAATGAACTAAATAATCATTTATTGTGAATAATTTGCTCAAAGACGTAATTTGTCAATAAAAAAAACCGTTTATTTTTTTGTAAGAGAATATCAGCGTTACCAGCCCGCTTGCACTGGCCCGGCCTGAGTTCCGGCTCCCTGGCTGACCCGAGTCGTTTCGGGCAGGCGGGCACAGGCGATCGCCGATCAAGATCGGCTCCTACACGGAACCATGGTGTAGGAGCGCATCTCGTATGCGCGATTGGATTGAACAAGCTCTAAATAGAATTACCGTAAAACCATGCGCCAAAACAAAAAGTACTGTAAAGAATTGTGTGTAAAAAGGAATGGGAGTAGTCAAGAGG
>CAZBGF010000163.1:0-4942 GCA_964491255.1 uncultured Verrucomicrobiota bacterium | reverse complement strand
CTTCCTGAATTACCTGCTCAGGTGTAACGATATTCTCGCGCAATAGAGGAATACCGCGTTCCTCATAATCCGGCCAGGGCAAACGCCCGGATGGATAGCAATAGGCGTCAAGCCAGTCAGAATCGTCATGGGAGTCGTTTGTCCAGTTAAGTTTGTCCTGACGTGCGTCAAAGTGTTCCACAAATCCCAGATACACCGAAATTCGTTCGAGCGTACGCAGGTATCCAGGTGCTTTGCGGACTTTCCAGTGGGGTTCCTGGATGGCTTTTGTTGACATCAGCCCCGGACCGCCGCGATAGCTATGAACAACAGAAGCGCCAGTGGAAATATTCTCTTTTCCTACTCTGCCTGCCAGGATAAAACCGCCCCACCCCTGGTGGATGTACTGATAATTGTTGATACCGGGATTGTGGACAAGCGCAGCAATAACATTCCTGCCTTTCTTAAGGTATGGGCTAATGTCCACGCGGTCAAACGGCCAGGAACGCTGGTACCCTCGAGCCGGGCCGCGGGTCACATACTTTCCATTGACATAGAGACGATAAAAAGCGTCGGCAGTAACGCAAATCTCTGCATTGCGGGGGAGTCTGGCACAGGTAAAGACTCGCCTCGCCTGCATATAGTTGTTTACCATATTCATGCACGGCAACTCGTACCAAATCCACGTTGCCTCTTTGAAACATTCTCGACTCATGTTAGCTCTCCTTCGGTATGCGGAATTTCAGGTCATCTAAACCTTTACCCTCGGTATCTGTCAGGCGAAAAAAAACCCGGGCCACTCCCCGCTCAACTGCCTTGACCAGCACACGGTTCCATCCCTTTGTCAAGCGCGTCGTGCCCTTGTTCTGGTCCGGGTTAGCCGGCCGCTGACCGCCCCGATGCGTGCCGTGTCCCCCGTGTTTGACGATTAGCTTGTCATTGATCCAGATGGCCACGGCATGATCCGATCCCATGTAAACGACCACATCCCGGTCTTCCGGCGAAAAAATCTCCGTATACGCATACGCCACCATCCAAAAGGGTTGCGGTGAATTACAGATTCCATAAAATGTCATGTGCTTTTTCTTGAACGCAGATTGCCATTCCGTCTTTTTGTCCGGATATACCTTGTACGTCTTCGAGAGATCAGGCTTGAATCCCGCCCTCAGGTTCGGAACGGCGCCGCGACCCTTGTCAATCTCAAACTCACCGATAAACGGGGTTTCGAGTCCCTTGTATTCCTTGACCACTTCAAAGTAACTCTCCGGCGGCTGATCAGTGTTCTTCTCCTCTCCGAATGACCCCAGCACGATAAACGGCATGGCCTCCAAAGACTCGTTGATTATGCTCTGAATAAAATATTGGCGCTCCCAGGACCATGCCAGGTCACCAGCCTGATCCAGGTCATCGGACGCGCGGTATCCTTTGATCCGTGTGAGTATTTTTTCCAATTCAGGCACAAACCGCCAACCGGGAGTATCACGGATATCCTCTTCTTTGGCACGCGCGCGCTTAACCACCTCCCTGCCTTCATCCAACGCCTCGTTGATCTGTTTGTCAGGACCCTGTTCAATCCTGACCGATGCACCCCGGATTGGACGGCTCCCTGAAAACATCCCGCGTTCAATACGGAACGTATTGACTTCATACGGCCCCAGCTTGAACGTCCACTTTCCATCCTTGAGCGTAACCGGCTGATCGTTGATCAGATCGTGCAAGCGCGTTCCCTTTTTAAATTCCAGGACAACATCCACGTCCCACCATTGCGCATTGGCCGCATATCCGTATATCGCACCTTTTGTCTTTGTCACCTCCACCCACAGGTTCTTATCCAGCCCGTTGCCGGTCAGACGTGTGTATTTACCATTCGGCAGACTACGGTAGGCTCGCGAAAACAATCGGAGGTCGTGCAGTCGTCCGCCGGAGTCCACCACGTCCATCCACGTATGCGGTATCCAGGTGGGATTGGACCGGACCATGACATTCACAAACGTATCGGAAAAATACCTGGGCCAGAAATATCCCTGTCGGACTTGGGGCAATACGAACAGCCATTTTCCTTCCGGATAACGCGGGCCATAATGCGGAATACCGGACCAGATATAGGCGCCGCCTTTGCCGTCACCGGCAAAAAGATCATTCCAGACCTGACTTCGGCCCTGATCATAATATACACGATGTTTCGAGCTGACCGTACATCCCGTGCCAGGCGAAGGATAAGAATAACTGAGCACTATTCCCTTCTCTTTTTTCAGCGCATCTATATCAAATCCGAACTGTTTCACAACTTCCTTCATGTATTCCGGATCATCCATGTGCCCAGCCAGCGTCATGGCTTCCGCCGTGAAATTCATAGGTTCAAAATTCATCAGGTACAACTTCAGGTCCGGCCGTCCCTTGAGAACACGGTCGCGGATCCGACAGTACAGTTCCGTGTATTTACGACATCGCCAGTCGATCCATTCCTGTTTCTTATTGGCCATCAGCCACTCGTAGCGTTTCATGAACCGTTCAGGGTCCTTCTTGCGCACCGGAATCCGGATTCGTGTGTCTTTCTGAAAGAGCTCTATGGTGAAATCCTCATACCCGTAATTCAGCGCGTTGTCGTGCGACGCATTACAAATTGTCATCGGCCCGAAATTACGCGAGAGAATAAACCCGATCCCCTTCCACGCCGGATAGTCTGCGTACAGATCCACCAGTTCATCCACGATCGTCAGAATACTCTCCTGCACCCGAGGATGAAAATAATTCAGCCCCTGCCACTTGCACCCGCCGTGCAGTGATGACAGTTTCGCGTCTTTCCGCATGCAATACAACGTCGGTGCACCTTCCTTGATCACCTCTTCCAGAGTCGCTGTGCTTTCCGCCAATACATCCGCCGTATTCACATATTCTATCCCTGACACCATGCTCATTCCGTTCCGCTCGAACATGCGCAGCATCAGGCTGATATAGTCCGCGCTCGCGTCACCTCCTCTGTACAAATTCTGTGCAAAAATATACCGTTTTGTCGGATACAACACGCCGGTGTACATAAAATGCCCCATCAGATACATATTCTGACCGGAAAACCGCATGCGCTTGATCATATTCTCCGTGGTCGTGTGCCAGTTCCGGTACATCTCCGGATGATTCACACCTGCCAAGCCATAGGAAAATAATGCGCCCAGAGGCCCGGCATAGTAACCGGCGCTCATGGTCGCGGGACCGAGCTCCGTGTGATATCCGATCATCCGGTCACCAGCATCGTTGATTTTCAGAGCAGGCAGATCATTGAGAATTTCATAGATGGTGATACGGGACGCGGCGGCCGGTTCTTTAGCCCCTGATGTGTTCCACACATGAACCGAGGCATCCTCCTCATTCGGCCAGAAAATGATGTAGAGCTTCTGCATCCGGTTGCTCAATCGGGGATGGTCATCCGTACAGACGATCGCCGTTTCACCACGCTGGAACCCAGCGAGATATTTTTTTCTTGCAATTTTGTAGTTCTTTGTGAACATCGACGATGCTTCATAAATCTGGACCAGGATGCCGCGATGCGCGTCATCCGGCCATTCAATCACGGCCAGATGCGGCACATACAGGTTTTTCACCTTGAACTTGTACGCAAAGTTCTGGTAATAGCGGTTCTCCACAAACTCACGGTATTTACCTGCCGGTCCTTCCTTGACCACAGTCTTGTATTCATTGCCCTTTGGGCCCATGGCAATGAAATCACCTGGTTTCGGTTCAGCCGTGCAGTCGATGTTCCATACCTCTTTCAACTTCATGCCGTCTGTGTAGCTTTTGCCTTCCACCTCTCGTTGTTTGATAACACCGACGCTGACTACCTCGTAATCTCGCCGGTCCACTTGATTGGTCCCAACCGTCATAGTCAGGCGAACTCGATACGCCCCCGTGGGCAAGGGTCCGTATTTCAGCGTGCCGACCAAGTCGAGCTTGCCTTTCGGTTTCAACTCCACCGTGCCAGAGCCAACAGTCTTCCGATTTTGTTCATCAAATATATCAAAGGCCAACGCCGTCGCTTCGTCCGCCATCCGCTGTCCGCTGTTTGACTTCCCTGGCACGCCGGAGCTTTTAAGCGAAGGCGGCTGTCCTCTCGCGTTCACCAGCGTGACCGCCAGTTCAACCGGCTTTTCCTCGTCAAAGATCGGGCAACGCATGCCTTCGGGCTTGATCTGAATATGACCGTAATACGGAGGCTGTGCCCCTTCACAGCGGACCAGTTTTCGTTTTAACACCTGAACCGGTTTCATGTCAGAGGGGTCCGTGTTGGGATCATCCCAGTTTTCGGTCAGGTCCCAGCCGCCTCGCCATTTGTCGTCCGTCATCAGCTTCACAGTCGTCCCGTCTTTGCAGAACACGAAGCCTTCCAGTTTCAGATTCACCCAGTACTTCCGTTTTTTTTCCTCGCTCCTGAACGTGAGCACGTTATGGCCTTTATGCAGTACGTCCGTAAGATCCAGAATCCGGATGGCGCCCATCTTGCCGGGCATGGGTTCCGCCAGCACCTGACCGTTTACCTTGAACGTGTACGGCACAGACGGGGTAGGGCTGATGGACACAGTTGCCTGACACGGTGCGGCCGTCAGATTAAAATCATAACGAAAACACACCGACGGCGGGGTGGTTCCTTCGGGCATGGGATACACACGGATAGTCTCAGCTTTCCATGCATAGTTCGATGGGTTCAACGTCGAATGTTCAATGCGTTCTTCAAGCGTGGGTATCCTGGCCATAACCGGCCCGGCCGCACACAAAGCAATAAAGGCAACCACGGTAAATACGATATGAGCTGACAGGCGATATTTCATTGGTCTTCTCCTCCTTTATTAAATTTCGAATCATTCATCTAAATAGAGCTTATACGAAAAGGGTATAACCAGCAGAACAAGCAGAAAGATTTTATTAAATATCTTGTTACCAATGAATTATCGATAGTGTTTCAGGATCATCT
>CAZBGF010000162.1:277-4957 GCA_964491255.1 uncultured Verrucomicrobiota bacterium | reverse complement strand
TCGGGTCGGCCAGGGAATCGCCGCGCTATTTTCATGGCGTCCCGGATGGGACGCAGAGTAGCGAAGGCGCGGGTGTTTAAAATTCGGGATAAATATTCTTCGTTATTGTTCCTGAAATAAGCAGGCTAACCCGAATATTGCAGCAGTCGAGTTTGCCGTAGCTGAAAGGCGTCAACGGTGCAGCTGTATAAGCATACCGCAATCCGTTGACAACGGAGCAGATGCGAGGAAAGTTAAAAACAGGGTTTTTCACAGAGCAGGCTAATCATAAAATAAGCGAGTAATCAGTGATCAGTGTTATGCGAACGAGACCATTCACTATAAACATCGGTCGCCATGATGTTCTACCTTTCGGAAGTGATTTCAGACCAACTGATTACTGAACACTGACAACTGAACACTCTTGTGTGCGGGCTAATCATAATTCACAACATCATGAATCACCTTATCCAGAACTGTACAGCCGCGATCCTTCGAAAATCGGTTCACGATTAGTTCTCTTGCTTTTCCAGCGATTGATTCCCTCATATAACGATCCGAAAGCAGAATACTGACGCTTTTAAAGATCTGGCGGGGTGTATCAGCGAGCAGCATCGTTTCTCCACTCCATGACGGAATGCCTTCAGCGCCTAAAGATGTTGACACTACAGGCACACCCGCTGACATAGCTTCAAGGAGCTTTGCGCGGAATCCGGACCCCATGCGAATGGGGCATATAAACACACGGGCTTTATTAAGATAAACACGGATATCCTCCACTTCACCAGTGACGATTATCTGTGAATCACGGCGTCCCAGATCTTGAATGGCTGGTGTAGGGTGCCGGCCAACAACATAAAATTTAAGACCAGGATGCCGCCTCTTCAGCTTTGGCCAAACCGTGCGAACAAACCATAACACAGCATCACGATTGGATTCATTCGGATAGTAACCCACAAACACAATGCTTTCCTCGCGTGGCAAGGACTCCGCAGGCGAGTAATAGTTTATATCAACACCATGTGGAACAACCGATATGCGCAAATCAGGAGAATGCTTAAGAAGTCCATAACGCTCTTCGGAAGTTAACACCAGAATGTGATCAACATTGCGGTACATGTTAAACTCATAGCGTTTGACATGATTGAACATTATTCGTTTCATCAAGCCTTGAAAAGTCCAGCCATGAAAATGAATTGCTTTCAAATATGCGGTCGTACAACATTCATGGCAGGAAATAATCCGACGCACAGCCGGCAGCCAGGGATTCTGATACAGATATTGACCCATGGCGGAAAACTCGGCAATCACAACATGGTAATGATATTTTTCAACCATATCGCCTATTTGTCTGCTCATGGATATGGAATTCACATCACAGAACAGGGCCGGCACAGTTGAAAACAACCGGTGACTAATCCGTTTCAGCGGTTGCTCCATCTGAGGATCAGGCAATAATTCCATTTCCGACAACAGCGGTTTGATCTCTGAAATGTAGGGTTCATCACTGTGCCGAATAAACGAGATTAGACTAATTTTGTGACCGCATTCCTTTAGAAATCGGATGCGATTATAAATAATCAATGATCCGCTGATCCCGTGTGAATGAGGAAACAGTTTGGTCACAAACAGTATTCTCATAATTGAGTCGCTCCAAATACGCTGCGCAATTATCTACTCGTCTCCATCGAAAAGCTAGAACCGAGAGTGCAGTGTCCGCTAAATAACTTAACAATAATTCCAACAGATCACACGACTGTACCTTGCATGTTTCGAATCCTATTCGCAAGCAAAAAAAAGTTTTTAAACTTTATTCGGGCTATGTGGATTTCTTGTTTAATGATTGCAAAATGCAGAAACATTCGGTAATCTGCTTACTTTCAATTTTCATCCCCGTTTTGGGCTAAGGTTGATGTATCTATTCAGGCGCAAAGTTCCAGGGATAATAATCCGCGTGAAGCGTTATTCGTGAAGCTTACCCACCCCTATTCTATCCCGGGAAGGGAATAAAAGGAGTAGGTACGAGATACGAGCAATGCGAGTAAAAAAGTCATTTCTCTTGAGATTTTTTCACCCCGCCTTGCGGGGCAAGCCACGCGTTACGCGTGGTAAACTTAGTGCTTGCCATGCTTTTAAGCATGGTTTACCACGTTTTGGCATGGCCTTTGTTCCTTTTTGCGCAATTACTACTCTTGATCTACACACACATTCGACCTTTTCAGATGGAAGTCTTACACCTGAACAACTGGTAAATGAAGCAAAAAAAACCGGGCTTTCCGCCATTGCACTGACAGATCACGACAGTGTGACAGGCGTTCCCCGTTTCCTGGCAGCGTCAAGGGAAAACGCGATTCGCGGTATCACAGGGGTGGAAATCAGCCTTGATTTCCGCGGCAGCGGTATGCACATGCTGGGGTATTTCATTGATTGCCAGAACCCGGATCTCACGCTGCATCTGGCCGATATCAGCGCCGGCCGCGTGTCCCGCAATAAAAATCTACTCAAACAATTAAACAACATGGGGCTGATACTGACAATGTCTGAAGTCGAGTCGTTTGCGGGTGAGAATAATATTGGACGACTTCATTTCGCGCAAGCTTTGATAATGCGCGGTTATGTAAAAAATAAGGAGGAAGCATTTAACCGATTCCTGGCAAAAGGTAAATCAGCATATGTGAACCGGTTACGTTTGTCCCCGGCACAGGGGATCAGGATGATCCTTAACGCCGGCGGAATCGCTGTGCTTGCCCATCCGTTTACGCTGGATCTCTCAAAACAAGCCATGGAATCTCTTATAAGTGAGTTGAGCAAAGAAGGACTCGATGGCCTCGAAATCTATTATCCACAGCATACAACCAAACAAATTGCGTTATATAATTCCATAGCCGAACAATGCGACCTGGTCGCTACTGGCGGAACTGACTTTCATGGAGCCCAAATGCCGAATATCAAAATCGGTCGAGGCTTTGGCGCTATGAACATACCAGATACTATTCTCGAAAAGCTTGATGAACGAAGAAAACAAAGAAAACGTTAATTCTAGCTGTGGTCTGTATGTGCATGTTCCGTTTTGCGACGGTAAATGCAGCTATTGCGCGTTCTATTCAATTCCTTATCAAACCCATACGGCTGACCGTTATCTTTCGGCATTGGAAACAGAGTTCATTGCCTTTCAAAAATTTGCTCCTGAAACCATCTATATCGGCGGCGGTACACCGTCAATGCTTTCCATTCAGCAGTTGGAAAGACTATGTGTGATTATCCGCCACCATCTTTCCTTCAGCCGCTTGAAAGAATGGTCAGTTGAAATGAATCCAAGCTCAATAAGTCCGGGCAAAATGTCAACACTTGTTCAGGCCGGTGTGAACCGGATCAGTCTGGGCGCCCAGTCGTTTGATGATAATATTCTGCGATGGCTTGGCCGCCGGCATTCAAAAAATGATACGATCAAGGCAGTGGATATGATTCGAGCCGCCGGCATTGAAAATTTATGCCTGGATCTGCTTGCCTGTATTCCGGGATTCGGCGAAAAATATTGGCAAACCACACTGGATCAGGCCATCGCACTTGGTTCGGAGCATATGTCCGTGTACGAACTGACCAGAGAGAAAGGTACGCAACTTAACCGTGCTGTGGACCTCGGCAAGGTCACTATGCTAAGTGAACAGAAACAACTGGACTCTCTTAATAAGGCTGAATATCTTCTGACAAAAGCCGGATATAACCGTTATGAAATCTCGAATTATGCCAAACCCGGATTTGAATGCCGTCATCATGTTTCCTGCTGGCGCGGCAAACAATATCTTGGGCTGGGCCCCGCAGCTTCTTCCAATATCGGATTGGAACGATGGACAAACCGGCCTGATATCGCCCTTTATCTAAGCGCTCTGGAACAGCACCAGCCGCCATCACGCGAGAAGGAAACCCTTACACAGGAATTGAAGACTATTGAATGCCTGGTTTTCGGTTTGCGTATGACCGAAGGAGTAAGCGCAGAAACATCTGAAGGATACGAGAAAACATTGCAAGCTCTACAAATCAAGGGACTCGCGGTTAAGCAAAATAACCGATGGCAACTTACCCCGCACGGGCGAAACATGGCGGACTATGTTGCCGTGGAATTAATGCAGACATAGCAAAAGAACAGGATCAAACCAAAAGTTAACAGTTCTCATAAATGACGGCGAGCAAACTCGCGGCCTGAGCCGGTTTTCAGATAGCGCTCGAAATTCAGTGCTTTTTGACGATCTCTGAAGGCAATGAATGTCTCAACTCTCCATGGTCGGTATTTTGATGTGTGAGGAGACGCGCCGCTGTTGTGATGATCGACGCGTTCAGGCACGTCATCGGTCACGCCAGTATAGTGCGACTTGAATCCCGTTCGCTGACGAGAATGTATACGTAGTAGAACTTGTTCGGTTTCATGATGGCTTGCCAAGCCGTAGGCGACGAATGCTCACATCGGAATGCCGCCTACGCACTGCGTGCTCCGGCGTGACATCCTTCGCTCTCCGCAAGGCTCCGAGCGAAGGATGGTGGTGGGGGGAGGATTGCTGCGGCACTCGCCCGAGTGCCTTGTCCTTCGGAGCCGACGTTCGTCGGCCCTTTCTCGCCCCTACCCTTCGGGGCTCGTAATGCTGCGATATTCGCCCGAGTGCCTTGTCCTTCGGAGCCGACGTTCGTCGGCCCTTTCTCGCCCCT
>CAZBGF010000162.1:0-177 GCA_964491255.1 uncultured Verrucomicrobiota bacterium | reverse complement strand
ACCCTTCGGGGCTCGTAATCGAACCAACGGTTCTCATCCTTGGTGTGTGAAATAAATCAACTTGCCATACGTAGCAAGGAGCGAATAGGAAGGATGGTGGTGGGGGGAGGATTCGAACCTCCGAAGGCATCGCCAGCAGATTTACAGTCTGCCCCCGTTGGCCACTTGGGTACCCCA
>CAZBGF010000161.1:0-4968 GCA_964491255.1 uncultured Verrucomicrobiota bacterium | reverse complement strand
GCAAAAGAAATTCTGAGAACGCGGGATATGTTGAACGGAATTCTGTCCAGGCATACGGGAAAACCGATTAAATCTGTAATACGTGATACAGATCGTGATTTTTTCATGACAGCGGAAGAGGCAAAAAAATACGGACTGGTTGATACAGTGGTTGTCAGCCGGAAGAAAGCGTGAAGCGTGAAGAAAGTTATAAGTTATAAGTGAGCTAAAGTGACTAAAATTATAGGGGAAGTTAAAAGTTATAAGAAGAAACTTTAGCTCACTTTAGTTCACTTCAGGCACTTTAGGCACTTCTTCAAATCAGGAACTTCCGTTCGAATGAGGATACGATAATGACTAAAAAAAGACATGATCCAGTTCCATGTTGTTCGTTTTGCGGACATACGCAGGGGCAGGCCAGACAACTGATTGCCGGTCCCGGTGTGAATATTTGCGACGCATGCGTGAATATGTGTTATTCCATAATTACGCAGGGAAAGCCGGAAGCCCAGAAAAAGAGTAAACAATTTTCAACTATTCCAAAACCTCATGAAATAAAAGTTTTTCTTGATGAATATGTGATAGGTCAGGAATATGCCAAAAAAGTGTTGTCGGTTGCCGTGTATAATCATTACAAGCGGATGACTCAGGAAGTTCAATTTTCCAAAAAGGATCCACTGGCTGATATTGAAATTCAGAAAAGCAACATTCTGCTGATCGGGCCTACGGGAAGCGGCAAGACATTACTTGCGCAGACTTTAGCCCGTTTTTTGGATGTCCCCTTCAGTATTTCGGATGCTACGCCGCTGACCGAGGCAGGCTATGTTGGTGAGGATATTGAAAATATTCTACTGCGCCTGATTCAGGCGGCTGATATGGATGTTAAGCGGGCGGAACAGGGCATTATTTATATTGATGAGATTGATAAAATTGGACGGAGGACGGAAAATGTGTCTATAACCCGTGATGTTTCAGGCGAGGGTGTTCAGCAGGCACTACTGAAGATTATTGAGGGAACTATAGCCAATGTGCCGACTCATGGCGGACGAAAGCATCCCCAGGAAGAATATATCAAGATCAATACAGAGGGTATTCTTTTTATCTGCGGCGGTGTGTTTTCTGGACTTGAAGAAATGATTAAGCGTAGAATTGGCGTGAAGAGGCTGGGTTTTGATCAAAGTCGTTTGGATCACGAAAACTCTGCAGGCCGGACCCCGGGTCTTGATCAGGACATACCGGTTTTAGCGGATGTGGAACCTGAGGATTTAATTCGATTTGGAATGATTCCTGAATTTGTGGGACGGATTCCCGTTATTACGGTTCTAGATGAATTGAAAGAAAACGATCTTATCCGTATCCTGACAGAACCGAAGAACAGTGTAGTTCATCAATATCAAAAGCTGATGGCAATGGAAGATGTTAAGTTGACGTTTTCGCGGTCTGCGCTGAAGGAATTAGCCTGCCTCGCTGTCAATAAAAAAACAGGGGCTCGTGGACTTCGTGCAATCATCGAGCGAATAATGTTGAACATAATGTATAACGTGCCGAAAAATAAGCATTCAAAAGAGTGCAATATCACACCATCAGTTATCAAACGTCAATATTACGGATCGAATGTGACGGATCGCAAGATTGCTTGATCAAGTTTCTTTCAGAGGACCTGCCGGTTTATTGTTTTCATCCAGTATGAGAACAAGGGGGTGATGCCGCTTTGCTTCTTCCGTCGGAACCACGCAGAATGAAAAAATTATAACACGATCACCAACAGCGCCAAGAAGAGCTGTTGCGCCGTTCAGGCAAATTGTTCCGGACCCGGGTTTTCCTGCAATGGCATACGTTTCGAATCGATTCCCGTTAGTCAAGTTCGCGACAAGGATTTTTTCATAAGGTAACAACTTGACCGCATCCATGAGATCAACGTCAATGGTCAGACTGCCTTCGTATTCCAGCTCTGCTTGGGTAACCCGTGCCATATGCAGTTTTGATTTCAGCATAATCGAATTCATGAGTGATTGTTCCTTAAATATCTTTTCACGATCGCGCAATAACCCGACATAAGGCTGGGATATCCTGTCTGATGTAGCGCAATTTACAATCCTGTTTAGCCGTTACTTTTAACGGCTAAACAGTTACAATAGTTTTACCTTTTTAAAGAATATGACGCAGTGGTCATAAAATCAAGTGAAAAGGTTCAACAGCTGTCGTGAAAATCAAATTTAAAATTGTGATCCGCTTAGCCTGCTTATTGCACGAGCACTGGCGTGCTCCTTTCATAAGCACCCCGAAACCCGCAGGGCGAACATTGCGCATCACTCGTGCAATGTTCGGGTTAGCAGTAGTCGGCCTGGTTTTTTGTTTTTTTATTGCTTTCAGCCAGGCGCGTGATGTTACTATCACAATTCTCCATACAACAGATATCCATGGACATATTACAGGCCTGTCATTAGATGGAAAAAAAGGGGGGCTTCTTCGCTGTTCCACGATAATTCGCAGGATTAGGGAACAGGAGCCGAATGTTTTACTGATTGATATTGGCGATCTCATTCAGGGAACAGCAGTAAGTTTCTTTTCGAAAGGCAATGTCATGATGGATGCCGTACGGATATTGCATTATGACGCTCTGATTCCGGGAAATCATGAGTTTGATTGGGGAACAGCCAATTTGCGCAATCTTTATCGCCGGGCCGGTATTCCCGTATTGATTGCCAATTGTTCGTCGAGTAATCCGGACGGATTCGTTTTTTCCGGTTCTCAGCCGTTTATGATTTGGAAGCTGGACGGCGTTTGTGTTGCCATTGTTGGATTGACCACGCCGAATATTCCGCATTGGTCGCGTCCTTTCCTGCTTGAAGATTTAAGGTTTGAGCAGTCAGTATCCGCACTGCGGCGAATAATGCCGTATGTGCGTAACAAGAAGCCTGATGTTCTTGTGTTGGCTGTTCATCAGGGTTATCGGAAATGGGGGGATAATTCAGCCAATGAAATCAATTCTATTGCCCGGTCGTTTCCGGAGTTTGATGTTATATTGGGGGGTCATACTCATAAAACGTTTGTTAGGCGTGAGTTAAACAGGGTCACATATACACAGGCCGGGTGCTATGGTCTCTGGCTTGGAAAGGTACAGTTGATCGTTGATACGAACCGGCATTGCGTAAAAAACAAAACGGTTGAATTACTGCCTGTTGATGATTCGGTAAGTCCGGATCGCGAGTTGAAAAGCAGACTTGCAAAGCCTTTGTCAAAGGCAGAGACATATTTGAATAAAACAATCGGATGGTCGGGTCATAAGCATTTAGCTGAATCATGTTTTCCAGGACAGTCTCAGATTCAGATGCTGATAGCAAGAGCAATAGCCGACGCGGTTGATGCGGATGTTGTTTTTCATGGAGTTTTTACAGATAAAGTATTGAACAGGGGACCTATTACCATGCGTGATGTATGGTGGATTGTGCCTTATGAAAACTATATTGGCATTGCGCATTTAACACTTCCGGAATTGCAGACGATTCTGGAAGAAAACAGTAAATATCTGGAGACCAGGAATTTCAGGGGCGTTTATGGAATTACATACGATCTTTATCCTGACAAGGCGCCTGGTTCGAGAGTTCGGAATATACGTTTTATCAACAACCGTCGGATTCAGAACCATGCACGCGTTAAAGTCGCGATAAATAGTTATGATATGGCTTCTGGAGGTAATCGGTTTCCTCGCCTTCGGGATATTATTGACCAACCATTGTCTCGTCTTGAAAGAACTGGCGTAACCACGAAGGATGCGGTGGTGAAATACATCAAGAAACACAACCCGCTGAATGAACAGGCGGTCATGGGCGCCAGACTATTGCAAAAATAGTTGTTGTTATGATTGCAGCGATTTTATCCCTTGAGCAAGGAGTCGGTAGTTCGTCATGGAAAAGAATAAATGTTTATGATATTATTTGTGCTTAAGAATTTCAAAGTTATGTGAATTGTCTCATGTTTTTGTCATTCCGAACGCCCCGTACGTACGGGGTGCCGACATTATTTATATAGCTGAGCTCCTTCACTTTGTTCAGGATGACAGAAAAGTCGCTCGGCAGTTGCCGAGCCTAATTCAATGTATAGGAATTTTCGCGTCGGCCCCGCGCAAAGCCGGGGGGCCAAGCGACCACTTATCCCGATGGAAATCGGGATGACGTGGCAAAAAGGTAGGGCCGCACAGTCTGTGCGGCCGGAAACAACGGCGGGACAGGCTGTCCCTCCCTACCTATGAACAGTTGCCGCTCTTGCGGCCTAATTCAAGATGTCGATTCAGGTTGAATTTTCAATGGGTGTTTCGTGTTAGGGATAGTGGAGTATGAATGATAATAAATGGATTGTTATTGATGGTGCCCGCGAGCATAATTTGAAGAATATTACGGTTAAATTGCCGCGCAATCAGGTAACCGTTATTACCGGCTTGAGCGGATCCGGTAAGTCGTCGCTGGCATTTGATACCCTGTATGCTGAGGGTCAGCGCAAATATGTGGAGAGCCTGTCGGCGTATGCTCGCCAGTTTTTGGAACAAATGCAGAAGCCTGATGTGGATTACATTGGGGGGCTGTCTCCCGCTATTGCGATTGAACAGAGAACGGCAGGTTCGAATCCACGTTCTATCGTGGCTACCAGCACGGAAATTTATGATTATTTGCGTCTATTGTTCGCAAATATCGGGCGACAGCACTGTCCAAAATGCGGCAAACCAATAACTCGGCAAAGCGCAGAAGAAATTGTCGAGCGGTTACTCCAATTGCCGAATAGAACCAGGGTGATCTTGTTGGCGCCCATGGTGAGAGACCGGAAAGGACAGCATGATGACGTCATTGATGAAGTGCGCCGCAAGGGGTTTATTCGCGTCCGTGTGGATGGCGCCATTGTGGAGTTGGAGCACATTCCGGTTTTGGACAAACAAAGGAAGCATTCGATCGATATCGTGGTGGATCGTCTTGTGATTACCAGTTTAATCCGGTC
>CAZBGF010000160.1:0-4970 GCA_964491255.1 uncultured Verrucomicrobiota bacterium | reverse complement strand
AAACACATTTATTCTTTTTTCTCTTTTATCAGCGCCCATCCCTGGCCGACCCGAGCGTCGGCTCGGGCAGGCAGTGTAATCCGCGGTTAAATTTCTTATGTCTTTCAGTGCGTTTCAGATGCAATACCCTTTTCGCGGTTATTTTTCCCTGTCCCCCCTGGCCGACCCGAGCGTCAGCTCGGGCAGGCAACGGGGACAAACCTAATAGCCAGGGGTTTCACCCCTGGCTATGAAGTTGAACCCTTTCCCTCAGGTCCATAGGACCTTCCGGGTCCGAGGACAGGGTTCCTTTTTTACTCGTCAACCCTTTTCGAACAGGGTCTATTTAACGGACACTATACCAGCATCAGCAAATGTAGCCATCTCATTATAGACGGCAACAGCATCCTCAATCACCTGCATGGCCATTGCCGCTCCAGTTCCCTCACCCAACCGCATCCCGAGATCAATAATTGGACGAAGCTTTTCCTGTTCAAAAAATTTGCGGTGACCGGGTTCCGCGCTCATATGAGCAAAAAAAAGATACTCGGCAACCAGGGGACATATACGCATGGCCGCCAGTGCGCCTGCACTGGAAATAAAACCATCCACTACCACCGGTTTCGAACACACAGCCCCACCCAGACATAACCCGCAAATCCCCGCGACCTCCAGCCCGCCCAGGGCCGCCAATGTTTCCAACACATCCGTACAGCGCGAACGGTTCACGTCTATTGCCTTCTCCACAACCTTAATCTTATGCTTAACACCCTTGGAATCAAGGCCTGTTCCGGAACCAACTAATTCCTTCACAGGCATATTCAATAACACGGAAAAGAGCGCGGATGCCGGAGTCGTATTACCAATACCCATTTCGCCTGTAGCTATTAATGCCATATCCTGGTTCGCGGCTTCACGCGCCAGTTGTATCCCTGTCACAATAGCCTTTAACACATCTTCAACAGACATCGCCGGACCCCTGGCAATATTATCAGCGCCTCGTTTAACATTGTATCTCAGCAGACCTGGCATAGGCCCCATATCTTCTGCCATACCGATATCAATGACGCGAATCTCCGATTGAGCTCGCTTTGCCAATACATTAATCGCGGCGCCTCCACTTAAAAAATTTTTCACCATAAGTCCCGTTACTTCTGATGGATAGGCACTTACACCCTCTTCAACAACCTTATGGTCGCCAACAAAAACAAACACGCCTTTTCTGTCAAGCCGAGGATGCTCTTGCTGAAGAATAGCTACAACGCGCGCGGCAATGTCTTCCAGATATCCCAGACTTCGCCGTGGTTTGGTCAGCGAATCCAGCCGTTGAAACGCCTTTTTAATCCATTCTCGTGATACAGGTTTGATGTTCCGTATCGTTTTATTGTAAAGCTGTTGATCATTCATGTGATTTTTTCAAGTCCCCCGCCCGATATCACGTGACTTTCCGGCAGTTGCCCCTTTATTGATAAAGGCAGTCCCGCCACCATCAAGACTACCGTACTCACCTCAGCCGCCAACGCCTGATTCAACTGACCAGCCAAATCTCTAAACGCTCGAGCCAGATCATTATCAGGAACAATACCCATTCCAACTTCATTGCTCACCAGTATCACATCCTGACGGGCCGCGCGAAGCGCTTCGATAAAATCATCCTTACGCCTTTCAAACGCGCCGGCATTTTCCTTAAGGAGAATATTACTAAGCCAGATCGTGACACAGTCAACCAGAATGCCATCCGCATTGGAAGGGTTTTTCGATATAACCCGCGCTATTTCCAACGGCTCTTCCATACAGGCCCAGTGAGCATCACGAGCCCGTCTATGCGCGGCAACTCTTTCAGCCATTTCATCATCCAGCACTTCCGCCGTAGCAAGAAAAAGAGGACGTTTCCATACGCCGTCAGCCAATTGCTGGGCATAACGGCTTTTACCACTGCGGACTGCGCCAAGCACAAGAATGTGTGAATGAGTCTTTTCAGCCATTACGATATTTTCCACGTGAAATCTTGCATATCCTCGAATCTATTAAGCCAACCGAAAACAATTTTTTTATATCTCTCGTAACTTTTACAATATTCGGCCACTAAGACCACGCCATGGCGTGGCAAGCCACGTGTTACGCGTGGGAAACTCTAAGCTTGCCATGCTTTAAGTATGGTTTACTCTGCAAGACGGAGACACGAAAAATAAAAAGTTTTTTCTTATCCTTTGTGTTTTAGTGCCTTTGTGGCTATTAGGAAATTCCTATACTATCGAGCTATGCTTTCGCAATTGATTTGATGACCCTTGCAGGAACACCCACAGCTAAACTGTCCTTGGAAATGGGCGCTGTAACAACTGCACCTGCGCCAAGCACACAGTGCTCGCCTACAACAGCACCGTCAAGGATAGTCACCCTTGCTCCTATCCAACAATTACTGCCAATGACAAGTTCGCCTTTTGTTTTCATACCGGTTTGATCAGTAAATTTTGTTTCCGTATCGGTATAGTCATATTCCCCTCCGCTCAGCATATAAGAATATGCGCCAATTACAGTATCCTCTTCAATAATCAGCTTATTAGAGGAAAAAACAGTGCAAAATGATGATATATTCACACCTCGTTTTAAATGGATATCACCGTTTTTACAGTAAATAATCGTATTTTTGCCGATATAAACGTTATCATCAATTGTAATACCATGATTGCTATCACCTTTAGCGTCTATAACGCAATTGTCATCAATGATAACATTATTGCCCAACCTGATTTTCTTTGGATGTCGAAAAGTGACATTCCTGCCTATAAGAATACGGCCGGATTCCCCGAACAATCCGGGATAGAACTTACGACGTAGAAAAAGGCCCAATGCCCCGGGCATTGACCCTGTCAATGCAGTGATAAATTCCGCTTTAAACGCATACCAAAAAGATGTCCGGCCGTAGAACAATTCCATGTATTTCCTGAAACCCGGATTGCCCGACCCCTGGAGCGCTGATTTAACCTTAACGTTTTTCCCGTTTTTCATTTACTTGTCACTTTTAACTTTTAACTTTGAACTTGTCTTGCCATATCGCAACGTTTATCAATGCCCAAAGAATATGGTTGTGGTTGTACTTCATATCGAGATGCTCGCGTATCAACTGGTTAACGTACTCAAGATTCATATGCTCACGAATAATCGGAGATTCGTTCAATAGGCCGATCATATAATCCTTAAGTTGGCCTCTCAATAAATGCTTGACCGGCAGACTGTATCCCTGCTTTCCACGATTGACAATATTATCCGGAAGAATGCCTTTCAGCGCCGACCTGAAAATACGCTTGGTTTGGAGTCCCCTCAATTTCCAGTTGCCCGGCAGGGACGCAATAAATTCCACAAAGACATGATCAAGCAGAGGCACCCTGATTTCCATGGAGCTTGCCATACTCATTTTGTCAACCTTCATGAGCACACTATCAGCCATCATAAACCGCATATCTAAATAAATTTCCCTGTTGATTTGATCAGTAGCATCACATTTCGAAGCATACTCTCTGATGAGTTGAAACGGATCACAGGATACTGTGCTCCTGAATTCTTTATTGAAAAGAAGATTGTCCTGCCTGCTGTTTGTGAAATACTGCCAACGGAGATGTTGTCCGCTGGACGGCAGGTTTGAACCTTCAACAAATCGTTTCAGCATATTGATCGCACCTTTTTTCTGAGACTGGCTCGGAAGACAAGCGATAAACTTTTCAATAATCTGCCGCCGAACAGGGCCCGGAACAAAGCGATAAAAACGATCCAGCCTGCTGGCCTTGAAACGGTCGTATCCCGCAAAGCTTTCATCGCCACCCTCCCCGCTCAGGCAGACAACGACATGTTCCCTCGCCTGCCGGCATACGAGAAACAATGGAATCGAGGAAAGATCGGTCATTGGCTCGTCAAGATGCCAGAGAGCCTTCTCCACATATTCCGGCTTGAGATTATCAATCATCAAAACATGATGCTCTGTTTCAAAGCAGTCGGCAACCTGTTTGGCGTAATTCAATTCGCTGAATGTCTTGTCGGGATATCCAATCGTAAATGTACGAAGAGGCCCTGAAATGTGCCGACGCATCATGGCAACCATAGCACTGGAATCGAGACCGCCGGAGAGAAAAACACCAAGAGGAACATCACTGACAAGATGGCTTTTTACCGCATAATCCAGCAATTCACGTTCTCGCTCAACAGCATCTCCATACGAAAGATTGTTATCTTGTCGCCTGAAACTCAGATCCCAATACTGTTTGACTTCAACTTGATTATTTTCAAACAGCAGGTAGTGCCCGGCAGGCAGTTTATATATGTTTTTAAACATGGTTTCAGGAGCCGGCGTAAACTCAAAACCCAAATAATCATAAAGCGCCTGATGGTTCAACTCCCGGTTGATATTTTCATCCTTCAGAATAGCCTTTATTTCCGAGGCAAACACCAGTTTATTATCATTATGAAAATAATATAGAGGCTTTATTCCAAGCCGGTCCCGAACGAGAAAAAGGGATTGCCTGTTTTCATCCCAGATGGCAAACGCAAACATTCCTCTCAGCTTGTGAACGACCTCGACCCCGTATTCTTCGTAGGCATGAACAATCACCTCAGAATCCGAACAGCTTATGAAATGATGCCCCTTATCGAGTAATTCTTCACGAAGTTCCAGGAAGTTGTAAATTTCACCATTGAAAACAAGGCGTATGGAGCCATCCTCATTAGTCATCGGCTGTCTGCCATGTTCGCTTAGATCAATGATGCTCAGCCGCCGATGCCCGAGCGAGACACCATCACAGCAGAATACGCTGTGTTGGTCTGGTCCGCGATGAGCCATTTCATCAGTCATACTGGTGACCAGCATCTTATCGTTCCAATTGAAGCCGCAAATACCACACATAACATACCCCTTGGATCGCACGTATCCATTATAAGCCATCCGAAGCCGGATAAATTTTATTTACCAATGAATTGTCGATAGCGTTTCAGGATCATCT
>CAZBGF010000159.1:0-5068 GCA_964491255.1 uncultured Verrucomicrobiota bacterium | reverse complement strand
GAGAATTCAGTATCTGTGTTTATCAGTGTCCATCTGTGGTTCGTTTTTGGGTTGCCTGCCCGAAATGCTGCGCATATAGCTGTCCACCCGAAGCGCTGCATCGTTGTGGACGGGCAGGCGGGCGGGCATAGCCTGCGTAAGTAACAAAACATAAAATATTACATCAGGTTTTGAATAGGTTAAAGATTGCATATAAATGAGTGGATTTGATACATTATAAACATGGGAAAACCGTTCACGGTATTCAGGGTTTCCGGCACCTGCTGGATGACGTGGCACCCCTGAACCTTGAACCGTGAACGCTTGCCATTTATCATGTAAAGTCCTGTATTCAATATGGAATTTTGGTATGAATGATACAGCAGTTCAAGCATTGTCAAAAGCGGATGCCGGATTAAGATGGAATGAAGATATTAATTCGGCCAGTTTGTTTTATATGACCAAAGGTTTTTCACGTATTTTTTGGGGATTACTTCTGAATATGATGTTATTCTTTGGCCAGGCATCCCTTGAATTATTTCATTACATCCGGATACCAGCCTATGTGATTGGGGCGGCGGTGGTTGTTTGGGGATTGTTCAGCCTGTATGATGCAGGCCGAATCAGCAAAACATGGCGGAGACGAGTTCGTTTGACCATTGTGCTGGTACTTCTGGAAATTTATTTTGCTCCGTTTGCTGAATGGTGGAAAAATATGCCCGACATGATGTTTTATCTCATCAATTGCTTCGGTTTATTGTTGACGAGTATGCTGATTCTGCTTGCAGTCAATATACTGGCGGCTGAAGTTAGCCGCTATTTAAATGACAGGAGTGGACAGATTGAGTCGTATTTGTTTGCTTTCGGCATTATTTTGTTCATGATATTGCCGTTAATCATATCTATGGTGTTTTGCAGTATCGCGGCTTTTCGTTATGATACGAGTTTTTATGTCGAAGTCTGGTGTGTTATCAATCGTATGCCGCCATGGGTGTCTTTTTTTATTATCATTCCATGTTCGTTGACTCTTATAGCATTATGGAAGGCAAAGGATTTGTGTTATCGTACGCTTTGTGCAATTGAATAACCGTTCGGCATTTCGTGAATAACGCTCGATTAGTGGTGAAAAAAAAGGGCATGGTTCATTTTCAGGAGATTTTTGGTAACAATTTCAAGGAGATCGGTCATTCTTGGCCGATCAGTGACAGGCAAGAATGCCTGTTCCCGGCACTGAAATGCCGGTTTATTACCAAAGGTTCCTACGGAGCCTAATATTTTGTCCAATAGGGATATATGATAGTAGGTAGGTGCGTAAGCGTCTGCCTGGGAGCGCTTATAAACCATGATTCTGGTGATCCGACAGTTTATAGCTATTATGGTGAATACGGTCCTGACGATCATTCGACAACCGTTGATTATGCTCATGACAACAGTATGTCTTGTCCTGACAGGGTTGTTGTCGGTGGTTGTTATGTTCAACTTCGGAGAACAGGGGAAGTTGGTGCGGGATGGAGCTTTGGCGTTTCATTTTGTGTTTGGGTTATTGGTGGCGAATGTGGCGGCATCGGCCTCGCTTTACCGGGAAATCAAAGGGGGAACAGCCGCTACTGTACTTTGCAAACCCGTGAGCAGGGATCTTTTTTTTCTATCAACCTATTGCGGCATTATTCTGACCCTTTTTTTGTTTTCTTTAATGGCTATGATGACAAGCCTGATCAGCGTGCGGATGACCATTCTGCGATGGAATATTGACTGGTGGGCGATTGGGTTTCTATATGGAGCGTTGTTAACGGCTTATATTCTGGCGGGAGTGTGTAATTTTCGGTTTAAACGTTCGTTTGCATCTCATGTCTTTATATTTTTAATCCCTGCTTTGCTTGTGGCGTTTCTGGTGGAAGCCTGTTTGAACGCTGAATGCCATTTTGTTCCTTTCGGTTCATTGATTCAATGGCGTATGCTTCCTGCTGAAGTGCTCATTTTTATGGCGATTGCTGTTCTGGCGGCCATAGCTATCAGTTTTTCGACCCGTTTGCCTCCTGTATTTACTCTGGTTTTGTGCATGGGGCTTTTTTTTCTCGGTTTGATCTCAGATTATTTATTCGGGCAAGCGTGTCGCCATTCTTTCATCGCGGCTTTTTGTTATGATGTTTTGCCCAACTGGCAGGATTTCTGGATGATTGATGCGCTGTCAGGAGGTGGAATTATTCCATGGAGCTATGTGGCCGAAGCGGGAGTGTATGCCGTGCTGATCGTAACAGGTGTTTTAGGGTTAGGTTTGATATCATTCAGAAATGTGGAAATTCACTGACTTTTATTCCGTATTTAGCTCCTTGAATTTCGATTTATTCTGTTCATTCTGTCAAAAATTTAAATATTTTTAGCTATTGATATGTTCTAAAATTTTCGGGATGGCCGTCATAGCTGCTTCTCTGCCCATGGCTACGGCCTCTCCAGCGTGAGCAAAATCCAGTGCGCCAATATTGTCGCCACCCGGTTTGATCACAATGTCAGCATCTGCAAGTGCCAATTGAGCTACAGAATGCCGAAGGATGTTTGTGGTCTGTATGGCTACTTCCAGTACTGAGAGACGGTCTGACGTTTGCCCTGGCATCAGTGTGCTCCACATACGGTAAAAACGATTTCTTGCTGTGCCCGATGGGGCGAAACGCAGCGCCTGTCCTTGTAGCCATTGGCTGACATTCTTAATCAATTTTGAAGTCGCAGCCTTCTCCTGTTCACTTACGTCCCATACCAGCTGGCTTGGTATCCTTGAAGACATACGGCGGCGTGAAGTGGGCGAAGGAGTGATGTCTACTGCTACTACGCAGGAAGCGCCAACCTTATTACCTAAATTTCTGGCTGTTGGAGCCGGGGTCGGTTCTGTCAACCCGCCATCTACCAGTAAACGTCCGCCATGCTTCACTGGAGAAAACAGCATTGGAATGGCAATGCTTGCCTGCACGGCTGAAGCAATATCTCCCTGGTTAATTTCAACAGTCTCGCCGGTTTTGATGTCGGTAGCAACGGCGGCAAAAGGAATCAAAAGATCTGAAAAATTTGCGTCTTCAAGCAAGGCGCGAAATAACCCCAACACTTTACCGCCGCTTACCAACCCCATTAGCGGGAAACGCAGATCCAGCAGATATCGTAAAGGACGCCAATCAATATCGTGGAGGATGGTTGTTACTTTGGCAGCCGAATTATGGCGCGCATATAAAGAGCCAATAACAGCACCCATACTTGTCCCTGCTATCGCGGCGATCGGAATCTTTTGCTCCTCCAGAACCTGTAGAACCCCAAGGTTAGATAGTGCTCTGGCTCCACCTCCGCCTAATGCCAGAGAAATACCCGGTGTTTGAGAACAACACTGTTTTTTCATTAAATGGATTCTTTTTCTGTTCAGTGGCGAGGAATTCTATTTTTCTTTTTTGAATTTACATATGCCTCTCTGAGAACCCTCGATAAATGAACAGATTTCAAGAGCAAAATCAGAGGTGTATTCCTGACGTATTCGGGTAATGGCCTGAGTGACATTCAGGCCGGATTTATATAAGATATGAAACACCTCCTTGATGATCTGCCGTTCTTTCGGGCTGATTCCCGCACGTCTCATTCCAATAACATTCAAGCCGACTACGATATTAACATCATAATGTTTGGTCGTGCAGAAGGGAGGGACATCTTTTCCGATCCCGCATCCTCCGCCAAGCATAGCCAGTCTGCCGATTCTGACAAACTGATGAATTACGCAATTCCCGCTGATAAAGGTTTTGTCGCCTACATTGGCATAACCTGCCAGCAGTGTGCCGTTGGCTATCGTGACGTGATTGCCAAGTTTGACATTATGAGCCAGATGACTGTTGACCATCAGAAAACAGTTAGTTCCGACTTCCGTTGTTGTTTCCGGCTTGGTGCCCCTGTGAATTGTGACGCCTTCCCGGATTATGCAATTTGAGCCAATCCGGACATAGCTTTTCACATTCTGAAAAGAGGTATCCTGGGGAAGATCGCCCAGGACCGCATGCGCATGAATCGAACTTTCCTGGCCTATAGATGTATACCGGTACACAACCACGTGCGGTCCGATCACCGTATTATCGTTAATGCGCACCTGTTCATCAATAAATGAAAATGGCCCGATACTTACATTGGATCCGATTTCAGCGCTGGAATGAATAATGGCTGTGGGGTGGATATTTGTCATGGGTTATTCATCTTTTTTTTAGTTCCAGATTCACGTAAATGAAGACCACGTTTTAAATTATTTTATAATTTATGCCGTTAATCGTACTCAGCAACTAACGGAGTAACGAGTTCCGTTGTTACTAAAATTGAATTATACCAGATTCCCGCATACTGAAAAAGTCTTTTTCTGCCGGTGATGATTGTTTTCCGAGAATGATGTGATCCAGAATCCGGATTTCGATAACATGTCCAGCCTGAACCAGTTGCTTTGTAATCCTGATATCCTCGCTGGATGGTTCAGGGTCGCCTGATGGATGATTGTGAACAAGCACAATGGCTGCGCTGGCTGTTTGAATGGCATGCCGAAAAACTTCGCGGGGATGAACAAGACTCGCATTAAGCAGTCCTTTTGTAATCTCTATTGGCTGACACTTAAGCACATTTCGGGTGTTGAGCAGTAATACCCAGAACACTTCTGTTTCCAGGGTTCTGGCCTTTTCCCGCAGGATCTGCGCAACGTCCTCCGGAGTTTTAATTGATGCCAGTTTCGGCGCAGCCTCTTCTGATAACCGTTTTGCCATCTCAAGAGCTGATTTCAGTACCTGCGCCTTGACTTTTCCCATGCCCCGTAATTTCATCAATTCCTCGACAGGCACTTTGGCAATGGACGTCAAGGAGCCATACTGGTTTAAAAGTTGTCGAGCCAGATCAATAACGTTAATCCCTTTCACTCCGCTCCGGAGGATGATTGCCAGAAGGATATCATCAGAGACCGATTCAATGCCGAGTCGTTCAATCATCTCCCGAGGCCGCTGTCGTTCCGGCATATCATGAAGACGGTAGCTGACTGGCAAAATAGGATATAGCGATGATTTCCGGTCTGGCCCAACATATGTTTTTTTCT
>CAZBGF010000158.1:0-5083 GCA_964491255.1 uncultured Verrucomicrobiota bacterium | reverse complement strand
CAGGAGCTTTGCTGGTCGGTCTGAATGATTAAAACATTAGGTAATTTACTCATAGTGTAGTGTTTCAGATGTTGATTTATTCAAGATGTTTCTGGCGCGTTCGACTTTCGCGAAGATTTGATCGGCTTTTGCGGTCGTCTCCTCTTTTCCGGAAAAAAACCATAGCAGATTTATAAGTAAAGCTAATTCTTAAACACTACAATAGTTTTTCTTTCCTTTTCATTGAATGTATGACGGTTTTTATTCGTTATCGGCATTTGGGAATGAAGGGGGAATTGAAATGAACTTCCAGTCTGCTGTGATCTTTTTCAACTGAGCAGGTATTTTCTTGTCAGGTAATCCCTGGAGGACTCCGCTCCATTGACCTTTTTTGTTACGCCAAATGGCTAGATCCAAAGGTCGCTCCAATTGCAAGCTGATTCCTGCACCATGCGCAATGGTCAGACCTCCCGCTGCAAGGGCTTCTATATTTCCGTTCGCTCCTATTCGGGCTGCAAACAGGCCTTCAGCTTTTACTTTGACTGAAGCATCTCCGATGGAAATTGTTTCATTGATTGGATCTCCGGCGTCAGATTGGCGGCAGGCAGCAATTTTAATAACTGTTCCATCCAAAAGTGTCGTAATTCCTTCAGGGGCGGGGATGCCAATTTGCTGGTTGTTTCTGAAAATCATGAATGGTTCCGAAAGCGGAGGCTGTTTAACTGAGTCTGCTTCTTTGAGATAAGAAAGAATTGTTTTCAACGCATTATTATCATTGAGTATTGTAAAATGTTTTTTAAGAGTTTGACAGTTTGTGAAGGGAGTGGCTTTAAAATCCCGGTTCCAGGTGCCTTTCATAAACAGCTTGGTTTGAGAAATGCCGGAGGAAGTGAAAAAGTCGGCGATTTCAGTTTGACACATATCTGGGTTGTAAAAGACCATGGCTTGATATTTTTGCGGCCCGACCCGCAGATAACCATCCTTGTCAACGGAGAATGTTCCCGCCATGATTTCACTGGATGGATAGAGATCGACGGCGTAACCATTCCTCCACAAATTCAGAGACAACTCCTCTCCGTAGTCGAGAAAGCCATCTCCTGCCCAGTTCATGATGTTAGGGTGACTAAAAACAAAGGCCACGGGACAGTCCAACGGTGCCTTGGAGATAAAGTTGAGCAGACGAACACGGCATTGAGCGCAGATGAGTTCCTCGGAAAGCAAAAAACCGTGACTCAAGACGGATATTTCATCCATAGGCAACTCCCCCATTTTTTTGTTCAGCCCAATCAGTGGATGGAAAACCATACGCCCGCCAGCGGCGGCGTAGCGCCAGATGTTGCGGCGATAATGTGCAGCTTCATCCGAATATCCTTCGTTCAGCCAGTTCGCTGAATTGAATTTCTTGCTCAAGGCGGTGCAGGCGGAAAGCGGGGTAATCTCGTCGGTTTGGCCCCAATCCCGCTTGGCCGCCCACCAGACCAGACCGTTTTTAAAAATCTCGCGTTCGTTGATGCGTGGAAACCAGGTGGCATGTTTACCGATGAAGGCCTCCGGCCCGAAGACGCTTTTCACGTCATGATAATAACAGGTCTCGATTTCCGCGTTCCTCCGATAGTTCAAATCCCTATAATGGTTGATTGAGCGAAGTCTTTCTTCATCTTTATTTTCAAAAGGAACCGACATCAATAGCAGGTCATCTAGCAGTATGCGTTTGCAGGAGGTTTGGGAATAAGCGTCAGCGTAGAAGCGGGAGTACCAAAAGGCGTTCGCCTCGGCGATCACCGGTCTCGTCGGAGGGAACCCCCATTCATCCTTGATAACCCCTTTCAAAGGCAGGTCGGCGTATAGTTCCAGCAACTTTCGCTGAAAAGTGAGAATATTGGGGGAAAAGACATCCGGCGTAAACAAGGAAAATTCCGCCATAACCACGACATTCTCATTTGCTTCCGCATCAATTTTGACCAAACAGCCACTGACTCCCTCTCCAGTTGCGGAGTCGATTTTGATGAGCTCACTGACGTCAACCAGCGTCTTCGGAATGATTTCTCCGTTTTGATTGAGCTTATAGCTGAGCGCTTTGACAAAGCAACCGTTAATGGCCTTATATGGTGTTCCCTTGCCGGTCATATGGTCGGTGAAACGGTCCGGCTCTATTGTGAAACATTCATCGCCGGTGCTCACGGGAATCTTCCTGAGATAAACGATCTTCTGAAGCTCGTTTGGATAACGGCGTTGAAATTCAGCTCGGGCCAGGCGAGGATCGAGATCAATGGCGACTCCGAATCCACGCTGATTAGCGTAGTCAACGAGCCTTTTGAATAGATTTATCGTTTCCGGTTCCGTTACCGGATGCCCGGTCACGCGCATGGTGACGGTGAGCAGATTGTACATGCCGTGGTCTGCCAGCATGTCGATAATTTGTTTCCATGAGTCCCGGTGAAAATGCTCCTCGATAATAGCGAAAAAGGCGCATTCAGGTAACGTTTCAATGGCTATGCGGGAGTTGTCGTTCATCTAAACCTTAAATTTTTTTGTATTAGTTCCTTAAGGAGTTCTTATTGATTATGGGTCACTTTTCCCTTATTTTCAATCACGATCATGTCATGCACGGCAAAAGGACGAACGGAAAAAACGATTTGCCGGCGGTCGCGCGAATACGCCACCTTCTCTCCGTTGTCGGGATAAAAGACCCGTACGGAACTGTTTTCCGGATATGCGTTGACCCGCAGCCCCACGCCGCTGACACGGCTGAGATTCGGGTCGTAGTTGAGAAGATGTATGATCAAGCGTGATTTGTCGGGTTGCCTGCGAACGGTGATCTCGACCATTTTGGGACAGGAAAGCGCTTCAACCGGAAGCATAACCTCTTTCTCTTTCAATCCACCCTGTATCATGGCCCGCAGCAGTTCTCTGACCCCCGGCCAGAAGTCTTTGAAATTGGCCATCATTTCAAAACCGGAAGATCTGTAGCAGAGTCCCGGATATACGGGGGTCCAGAAATAGCATAACCCTTTACCAAATCGGTTAATAACTAGCGCGGGACCATTATTAGCGAATTTGGCGAGGACCTCGGCCTTTTTCACTGCAACTTTGTCATATCCCAGAGGCATATCGTATTCACATATGTCCCCCTTGAAGATACCTGACAGGAATCCGCTGTCTTCGACAACCCGGTAAGTGTCAAGCGACTTCACCGGTTTTACTTCCCGATGAACATAATAAAGTATTTTCTCGCGATTAAGGTCCTCATCCTGCGCCTTAAACGGCCGTTTGTTCTTTTCAAAGCAAAACGTGTCTATGTCGGGACCGGTTTTTGCCGCGTGCCCCGCGTAATCGACGCCAAAAACATCCGAAAGTGAATAATTGTCCTGTTTTTCTCCCCATTGATTGAATAGACTTGTTGTTCCCGTCGCTATTAGAATTCCCCCTTTTTTCACCCACCTGCGGACAGTCTCAATCTGTTTCGGGGTAAGGCATTTGGCGTCAGCCAAAAGTATAACTTTGTAGCGTGCGAGTTTTTCAGGCGTAAGAGTTTCCGCCCAGATCGCGTCTGCCGGAATATGCGATTGCTGCAACGCGGACCAGAGAGCGGATTGTTGTTGATAGTATCGCCGCTGTAAAGGCGCGGATTCTCCATATCCTTTCGCGTAGAAAAGTATCGCCGCGCGTTCACTGAGGACAATCGCGCAATTGGCGGCAGATTCTGCTCTGGCCAGATATTGTTTAACTTTTCTTGCTTTGCGGAATATGTTCCGCGCCTTTCGCCAGCGTTGTTCTCCCCAACTCCACATATAATAATTATTTGGCTGGGCGAATATCTGACTCAGTGCAAAGTTGAAAAAGCATTCACCATGCATCAGGTGGGTCGCGAAGCCGCGTTCAGCATGCTCAGGTGATGGGCAATACCAGTTATAGAATTCAGCCATGACCGCCCGTCCTTCGCCGTCCTTATTCATTTCCATAAGGAGAGCGTTATCAGTTCCAAATGACTGATATGACTGAGGTCCATGACTGTCAATAACTCCGGCCGCGTTCGCATAAAGCCCGGGATAGGCGAATTTAGTTTCCGTAATACTAAAGGAGAATGAGCATCCCTTGCGCCTGCCGCGCAACCACTCCTGGGCCTCGCGCCAGTATTCCTGTACGATATCGGCTTTGTAACATGCTGTTTCGGTGTTTATTCTATCGACATTCTTAAAAGTTTTTGGACGCCGCCCGACATACTGCTCCGGCAGAACAATCTTCTCATTGTCTTTTAAACCAATAACTTTCAGATAATTCTCGCCATATTTTTCCTTTAAATATTTTTTAAAGCCCGGAAGGTCCACCAGGACATCCCGAGGATGGTCTTCCTCCGACCAAAACCCCTGAAATGAAGGGGTGGCCTTATTTTTGCTGATTATAATTTCAGCGCCGGCCTTATCAAGCATTCGTTGCATTTCAACCTTCTCATAGGGCTTTTTATAACCGAATATATTTCCACCGGTAGGCATCGGTTCTATCCACTTGAAATCATAGAAATCCGCTTTTCTTAAGTAAGTAGAGTGTTTCTCAGGATCATACATCCTTGCTCGGCTTCCCCAGGCGTTATGAATGCCTGTCGCCCCGCAATCGAAGGCATAGTCAAACACCGCGTACGGATCATCGCTAAAATTAGATTCAATTGTTGGATGTGGCCTGCCAATGAAAAAATTAAAGTTTTTCTGTATGCCGTAAAACTTGTCGCCGCGCTTTAAAAAAGCTGGCTGAGCAATTCCGGGAGCGGCGCCGTTTTTCTTCTTGATTTCCGCGATAGCCTGAATAGCGTGTCCTTCCAGTCCCAGGGATTGCGGCGTACAGTAAATGTTCTTTATTCTTTTTCCCTGCCGCGGTCTTCTGGGAGCGGGAAAATCATCAGCGTTCCTGACCCAATGCTCCAGTTGCGGCAAGGCGCGTTCATCGCCTATATGTCCCAAAGCCCTCATCGCGCATCGCATTAACGCCCGTTGATATGGGTCCTGGCGATCATATTCTTTTATAATTTTGATTAACAAGGGGACCGCTTCTGTCGCCTGCAGCCAGCCCAGGGACAATATGGCGTTTTCCCGAGTATAGTAATCCGGGT
>CAZBGF010000157.1:0-5115 GCA_964491255.1 uncultured Verrucomicrobiota bacterium | reverse complement strand
CGCTCCCATACCTCTTCTTGCCGTCTTCTGTCCTCTGCTTTCCTTCCATCAACCATCAACCATTCTTCCGTCATCTATCCTCAACAGCTTCCATATCATACCCCTGCTGGGCAACATAACGCGCTTTCACAAACATTCCCGGCGCTATTGCACGCGAAGAAGATTTTAAAAAAACTACACCGTCAATTTCCGGAGCTTCCCCTTTTGACCGCCCTATCCATGTGTCGGGATCGTTACTACGCTGTTCAATGAAAACCTCTTCCACGTGGCCAATACGCTCCACAGCTTTCTCATTCACAATCCGCTTCTGGGTCTTCAGCAGACGCTCCATCCTCTTCTGCGACATACTGGCTGAAACACAATTTGACAGCGTCGCGGCCCGTGTATTTTTTTCACGTGAAAATGTGAACGCGCACAAATGATCAAAGCGCAACTCCTTTATGAACGCAATTAAATTTCTGAAATATTCATCAGTTTCACCGGGAAATCCAACCAGGCATGTTGTCCGAAGAGTCACATCAGGCAATATCCTTCGAATCCGCTGAAAAAGTTTCTTCAACCCAGACTCTGTCCCCTTTCGCCCCATGGCAAGACGCATCGCTGAATGACTGTGCTGAATGGGAAGATCAAGATAATGGCAAATCTGTGACATATCACCCATAGTCTCAAGTAATTTAACAGTTACATGGCCTGGATAACCATAAAGCAATCGCACCCAGAATTTCCCGCCAATTCCGCCTAATGCTCTCAACAATTTTGGCAGATCGGAGTCATGACCAAGATCCCGGCCATAAGATGTCACATCTTGAGAAATGAGATTGAGTTCCCGAACGCCACGGCTTAACAATGATTCAGCCTCAGCCACAATGCTTTTGATCGAGCGTGAACGATAATGTCCGCGAATCTGAGGAATCGCGCAAAAACTGCATGAATGATCACAGCCTTCTGATACTTTCACATAGGCATAGTTAGAACTGGTAAACAGTAAACGTTCCGGGGAAGGCTCTATAACCGCGCATGCTGACTCGGATATCTCAACAATGCCTCGTTCTCCACGCATCAGTCTGGCAGCAACCTCACCTGCCATGTTGACCTCATCCAAACCAATAAACGCATCCACTTCCGGTAAAGACAACACCAACTCTCGTTTATACCTCTGCGGAAGGCAGCCGGCAACTATGACTGCCCTGCAATTTCCATTTTCCTTCAACCTGCAGGCATCCAAAATAGCATCAATCGATTCCTCACGGGCATCATGAATAAAAGCGCATGTATTGACAATGATAATGTCGGCTTTCTCCGGTGACGGCGCCAGGATAAACCCTGATGATATCAAATTGTCAGCCATCACTTCGGAATCCACCAGATTCTTCACACAACCCAGACTCATAAACCCGATCGACCGCTGTTCGCCTGAATTCATAAATCATCTCTGGCCGCAGGGCGGTCCCACGGGCGGGCATTCAGCATTCTCTTTTGATTCTCAACACGCATCGCCATCTCTGAAAAACTCAACGCAGATTCAGCCTGAGGAGTCCAGTCGTCGTCAGGACGCTCAGCAATAAAATTTTCGTATATGGTTTTTGCCTCTGAGTATCGCTTGAGCATTTGAAGACAACGCGCTTTCCCAAACAGGGCTTGAGGAAAAAGAAAATGACCCGGATGCGCCACAACAAACGACGAAAAACAAGTTAATGCCGGTTGGATATTGCCTTGAGCTTCCAGGCACATGGCTTTGCCCAGCTCAGCCACAAGTACCATGGAATGGGCCGGGTATTTTTGTTGAAATTGCGTATATAACGTATAGGCCTGATCATACGCGCCAGATAAAAAAGCATTGGATGCCATTGCCAGAAACGCAATGGGCGCTGATGACGATGAAGAATACTGCGTCAGAATCTCTTCCAATTGCTGTTGAGACTTTGCCAGCAGTAACATCTGCGACGCACGCGCTGAATTCTTGCTCTGTTGACTGAAATACACAATTGCAATCAAGACAAGAACAACCACAATCCCGCCGCCGATCGTCAGGAACAGGCTGTTGCTCTTAATAAAAAAAAACGCGTCACGAGCAGTAATCTGTTTAGCGATTTTATCACGTGAATCAATGCCCTGAATAGAATGATGAGCCATGCGTAATCCTTTCCAAATCAAAAGTCAATTCCCGTCTTACCGTCTTACAATAAAACAACTTTATAGTAACATCCCCGAACGAACAAGAAAAATCCAATCATAAACCCGGCTTGAACTCACTCCAGGCTGTAGGTGGTATGCGGCCCGGAAACTAAAACAGCGAAAAACTTGGGCAAGAAACTGATCGAGGTGGTCACCCTGGACAACGACATTCGCCGCAACATTACGACTTCACATGAAAACACCAGTATTCCACATGTGGATGTATCTGAAGCAGTCCAAATTCCTGGGCAAATTCGAGGATAAGGAAACAGCAAAAGCAGAAGATAACCCACTGCCTGATGCCACATGGATTTACCTTTTTCAGACTTAATGAATATCAAGCTTGGTAGAATTCCAAATACAAGCATGATCCTGGTTACAAGTATCCAGCCTGTAAACAGCATGAGCAGCCACATGACCGTCATACCTAATATAGTCGACGCTGAAAAAGTATTGAAACTTAAAAAAACATATAACTACTAAGGCACAAAGTGACAAAGGCACCAGCCTTCGCCAAGGCTGGTGCTCTTGAGGCGGGGACGCCGGGTGTTTAAAATCGGGGTTTTTCAGGACCGACTAATATAGACGGCAGAAACCCTGAAAGACCGGTTTTTATTGGCAACCCCAGAATTCCAGCGCCAACAGTGGTTCCTGTTATGAGTAAAGCCAGAGTCCAGATGTATAAATTGTCTGAGGATTTTTTTTCAGACAGCATTATTTAAGAAACAATTCAATTACCGGTACTGTCACATTCGGCTTCTGCACTGGCAGCTCAATTGTTAATGTATTGCGGTCCGTTGGCTTTGCCTGTGCACTCTGCCAGGGCGCGAGCCCTTGCAAGAGCACTTCAGAAGCATCGTTCAGTAATTGTGCGTATTCCACTTTACCTGCAAAACCGTCCAGATGCAGGTGCTTGAACGGCCAGGCAAATATATGTACGTACATCCTTTTGGTTTTCGGATTATATGTAAGACGACAATCATTGGGCACAGGAAATTTCGCCGGCGCTTGCGTACAACCGTAAATCGACCGGTTGTGCCGCTTCATCCACTCCCCGATTCCTGCTAACCTGTCAAGTGTACGCTCATCAAATTCACCCCTGCCGGTCGGGCCTGCGTTTAACAACAAATTCCCGCCTTTGCTGACCGTGTCAATCAGCATTCGCACCAATTGACCAACGCTCTTCCAACTGCTTTCATCTCGATGATAACCCCATGACCCGGAAAATGTTTGACAAGTTTCCCACATAACAGGACGGCCGTTCACCTTGACCCATTCACGCGGCTGAAACTGCTCGGGCGTTTTAACATCTGCGGTATAATCAAGGTCAAGCCGGTCATTGAGAATAATATGAGGGGCCAGTTCCCGAACCATGTTGTAGAGCTTTTCGCTCTGCCAGTCATCGTGTCCCTTTCCCACCCAGTTCTTTGAGCGCCCACATTTCCCGGCCGGATAACTGAAATCAAACCACATGATATCGATCTTACCGAATTGAGTCAGAAGTTCGCGTACCTGGCCATGCAGGTATTTTATATAAAGTTCCTGACGGCGCTTGCGGTTCAGCTTTTCCCTGTCCGGATGACTGCGCATTGCATGCAGGTCATCGATTACAAATTCAGGATGATGCCAGTCAATGAGTGAATGATAAAACCCGACTCGGAAAGAATTTTCCCTGAAAGCATTTACCATTGGACCAAGGAGGTCGCGTTTGGCAAGTGTTTTCGTCGCTTTATAATCAGTTAATTTTGTATTCCACAGGCAGAAACCCTCGTGGTGCTTGGTCGTAACAATAAAATATTTCATACCGGCATTGGCTGCGGCATTGGCCCATACATCCGGATTATACAAGTCAGGATTAAAATGCTTGAAATACATATCGTATTTTTTATCAGGAATCTGCTCGCGCTGTTTCACCCATTCGTGCCGTGCCGGCAGTGCGTATAACCCCCAGTGAATAAACATTCCGAACCGATCATTAACAAACCATTTTGTGTCGCCTTTTACTTGTTTTGTTTTTTTCATAATGCTTTTTCTTTAAATTGTTGTCTGCTCAGGCACATTTCTTTATTCCTTTCCTTGTCCCCTTGCCCCTTTGTGCCTGAGTTACTATTATTGATTGAAACAAGAATTGAAACCGAGCCCGTAACGATTTTCTTAATGGTTGCCGGACTAGGATTTGAACCTAGACAAACAGATTCAGAGTCTGTTGTGCTACCATTACACCATCCGGCAATTGATTGTTTTTTTCCGAATCAACCAATATAAAAATATTTTTTATTTCCTATCTTCTTCGTGTCTTAGAGCCTTTGTGGCAAATAATTCAGGTTACACAAACAAAGTGAAAATATACAGCATTTTTTTATCTTTGTGTCAAACAGATTTCTGGACAAAAACAGAAAGTTTTCCTATAGTATAGCTTCTAAGTTTTCAAATGTTCGACTAAATGAGTCAAACAATTTTAACGATTATAACGTATTTTCGAGCAATGAGTTCAGTGTTCGGTGTTCAGGACAGAACGAAAAATCTTCCCTGACCTCTGAACGCTGAACCCCTGAATACTGCCAAACTCCAAAAATATTTGGCTAGATATTATTCTTGGAACTTTGTGCCTGAGTAGTTACAAAACATCATCAAAACTGAAAACAGGTTTTAAAGAAAGTAATGATTTATGGGGCTTTATGATCGAGATTATATGCGCGCTGACCGCGAACCCTGGAAACCTAACAGGCAAAAAACCCCGAGACGGTTCCCAATCTGGTTTGCGCTCGTCGTTGTTATTGTCCTGATTGCCTTTCTACTGTGGTCATGCTAATGTAGTGTCCGATAAATACCTTGACAATGATTACAGCCATTTTTGCGCTGGGCAAGGCGGCTGAAGAATGCGAATACCTATCGGTATTCGCTTCTTTAGCCAACGCCGGCCAGCACAAAAAGAGCCGT
>CAZBGF010000156.1:0-5123 GCA_964491255.1 uncultured Verrucomicrobiota bacterium | reverse complement strand
TTCCCGAAGCTCAGATGTTATCAGGGGGAAATCATCTGCAGACACTTCAATGCGGGTTACCGTGCCATGATGACGCACGCGGCATTGGTGAATACCAAGCCCGCGTAAATGTTCTTCAGCCAAATCAACCTGGCGCAGTTTCTCTTGAGTGATTGGGTCCCTATATGGAATACGGCTCGCGAGACATGCGAATGACGGCTTATTCCAAGTAGGCAGGCCCATCTCCCTCGATAGTAAACGGATTTCTTCCTTCCTTAGCCCCACATCCACCAACGGAGAACACACATGCTGTTCATCAGCTGCCTTGCGCCCTGGGCGAAAATCAGAGATGTCGTCAGCAGTGGAGCCATCCGCCACATGTTCAAAACCCTCAGCTTTGGCAAGATGCCAGAGCGCCCGAAACAGTTCCATCTTGCAATAGTAACAGCGATCCGGAGAATTTCCAGAAAAATTCGGAATGGCAAGCTCGGAAGTGTCAATCATACGATGGGGAAACCCGAATTGTCGGGCCAGCGCTACAGCCTCTTTGCGCTCACTCGAGGGATATGTCTCGGAACAGGCGGTCACCGCAATGCACCGCTTATCCAACACATCGTATGCCACTTTAGCCAGGAAAGTGCTGTCAACCCCGCCGGAGAATGCGATCACCAGTGTTCCAAGGTCCTTCAAGTATTCCTGCAGGGCCGAAAGCTTTTGGGACGCTTCGTCATATGTGACTGCATCCTTTTTCTTTCCGCTAACAGAATTGTTCATTCTAAGCCTCTCTACCCCATCTTGCGGGAACATTGACGAGCTTCAGTCCCAACTCTTTAACCATTCGGCGATCTTCAGTGGGGTCAACGCCGGTTGTTGTCAGATAATTTCCTGTAAGTATGGCATTCGCTCCTGCCTGGAACATTTCCTTCTGCCGCATACCAAGAGTTGTGAGGCGGCCGCCACAGACACGGATCATGATTTTCGGCAGAAGGAAACGGTATAAAGCAATTATACGCAATCCTTCTTCAGCCGAAAGGCATTGTCGGAGTCCAAGCGGAGTGCCGGCAATCGGGTTCAAAAAATTCATAGGCACACTATCCACACCCAGATCCCGTAACGTCAGGGCCAAAGAAATTCGGTCCTCCCATGTTTCACCCATCCCGAATAATCCACCCGAGCATACATCAAGGCCTGTGTTCTTAGCGGATCGAACAGTTTCCAAACGCTCGTCCCATGTATGAGTCGAGCAAATAGCAGGAAAGAACGAGCGGGATGTTTCCAGATTGTGATGATAACGTTTCAAACCCTGTGTCTTCAGAAACCGCATCTGTTCCATGCTTAGCTTACCAAGCGAGGCGCACGTCGCAAGGCCGGTTTTAGACGATATGATGTGAATAGCGGAGCCAACGGTCTCCACCTCTCGTGGGCTTACTGCTGGTCCACTTGTGACAATTCCAAATGACTTCGCGCCGGAATCCCGCACGTTATCCGCCGATAGCACCAGATCCTCCGAAGTAAGCAAAGGGTATGTCTCTGCCTCCGTGGCATATCGTGCGCTCTGAGCACAGAACCGACAATCCTCACTGCAAGCCCCGGAACGGGCGTTGACGACAACACAGAATTGGACGGTTTTATTAAAAAACCGCTCCCGTATCCTTCCCGCCCATGTCATGAGGTCCTGCAATGGACACTTGTCTGAGCTCAGGAATAGCCCTTCCTCAGTAGAAGCGCCGACTCCTTCCAGGGATTGAGAGCCGATTGCATCCAAATTCATAATTGCGCCTCCAGCGTTACACTCCCAATATCATTTTTCACAGAGCTTGATCAAAATCCGCCTTGATATCTTCAATATTTTCAAGCCCCACAGCCACGCGAACGAATTCCGGAGTCACACCTGCGGCTCTCTGGGCTTCTTCAGACATTTGCTGATGGGTCGTGGAAACTGGATGAAGCACCAGCGTCTTGGCATCTCCGACGTTTGCGAGATGACTGGCAAGCTTGACTGAATTAATGAATTTCTCACCAGCTTTCCGGCCTCCCTTAATCCCAAACCCGAGAACAGCGCCGAAGCCGCCAACAAGATATTTCTTCGCTATGTCATGCCAGGGATGCTCGGGCAGTCCCGTGTAGGCAACCCATTCCACTTTGTCGTGGTTCTTCAGCCATTCTGCCAGTTCAAGCGTGTTGGCACTTTGCTGACGGATGCGCAGAGGCAGGGTTTCCAGCCCTTGCAGGAACAGAAAGGCATTAAACGGGCTGGGGCAAGGCCCGATATTTCTCATCCCCTGCACACGCGTCTTCATTATGTACGCAACATTTCCCATGCCGGGAACATCTTTAAGAGCGTCCCAGTAAACAATGCCGTGGTAGCTTTCATCTGGAGTTGTGAATTCCGGAAAACGGCCGGATGACCAGTCGAACTTTCCGCTGTCAACGATTACACCACCAATGGATGTTCCGTGTCCCCCGATCCATTTCGTGCAGGAATGAATTAAGATATCTATGCCGTGATCAATCGGACGGCACAGGACAGGCGCGAACGTGTTATCAATGATGACCGGCACGCCTTCCGCATGTGCGACCTCCGCGATTCCAGCCAGGTCCAGGACATCGCCTTTTGGATTTCCTATTGTCTCAACGAAGACGGCTTTCGTATTCGGCTTGATCGCGGTCTTAATCTTGTCCGGTGTCGCATCATTCACAAAAGTCACATCTATCCCGATCTTCGGCAATGTATAACGAAAGCACGTTTCTGTTCCGCCATACAAGGAAGAAGAACTGACTATGTGATCACCTGTTCCGGCAATATTATGAATCGCCAAAAAAATAGCTGCCATACCGCTCGATGTGAGCAGAGCGCCTGTGCCTCCTTCAAGAGCGGCAATACGTTTCTCAACAACATCTGATGTTGGATTCGTCAAGCGCGTGTAGATGTTGCCGAATTCCTTGAGCGCAAACAGATTCGCCGCGTGTTCTGTGTTCTTGAATACATAACTGGTTGTCTGGTAAATCGGCACAGCTCTGGCGCCTGTTGTTGGATCGGGTTCCTGTCCAGCATGCAATGCTAGAGTTTCCGGGTTTGTTGTTTCAATTTTCATTTTTCCTCCTTTTGGCATTAATAATATAGAATTATGAATTGGTTTCTGTTGAAAATCAAGATATGATATGCACAAACAAGAGTATGTGAAACGTAAGAGAACTTATAAGGCGACTATGGAATTTAGCTATCAAGGAAAAAATCAAAAAAATGCGGAGAAAAGCGGCAAGAAATATGTGGAAAAGCGCTGTTTTTTCCCTTGCTTGTAATTTATAATGGTTTATTACCAGTAGTCGATGAACATGAGCAGGTTGCAAAACGCCGAACATCCAACATTCAACGTCCAACATCGAACGTTGATCTGCTCTGACTTCGGCGTTGGTTGTTCGATGTTCGGTGTTGGATGTTCAGCCCGTAAGGGCAACCGAGCGAAGCAAGGTTATCCTTGAAGAGCATATGAATATGAATAGTGCTTGGCATGTTTGGCCTACAACGTGAAACAAGTAACAAGACAAGAAAGACAATATGAAATATTTTACAGACAATTCATTATCGATCGGGAATACACCATTGATACAAATACGAAAACTTGTAGAGGATAAGACTCTTGTGCTGGCCAAGATTGAGAGCCGCAATCCATCGTATTCGGTAAAATGCAGGATCGGTGCGTCAATGGTATGGGACGCCGAGAAGCGCGGCGTGCTCAAACCCGGCATGGATATCATTGAGCCAACAAGCGGAAATACAGGTATTGCTCTTGCGTATGTAGGCGCTGCACGAGGTTACAAGGTCACGCTCACTATGCCTGAGACTATGAGTATTGAACGGCGTAAGATTCTCAAGGCTTTTGGCGCGGACATAGTGCTTACCGAAGGGACAAAAGGTATGCCTGGCGCGATCCAAAAGGCGGAAGAGATGCTCTTAGAACAACCGGGTCGCTATTTCATGCCACAGCAGTTCAAGAACCCTGCAAACCCGGCTATTCATGAGAAAACGACCGGACCTGAAATCTGGGACGCGACAGAAGGCAAGATCGATGTGCTTGTCGCAGGTGTCGGGACCGGTGGAACGATCACCGGTATCTCGCGGTTTATCAAGCAACAAAAAGGCAAGAAGATTCTGTCCGTTGCAGTTGAGCCGGAAAACAGCCCTGTCATTTCGCAGAAATTGGCGGGCGAGAAATTAAAACCAGGGCCGCACATGATCCAGGGCATAGGCGCCGGGTTCATTCCAGACGTACTTGACCTCTCACTCGTGGACCGTGTGGAACAGGTCGGGAATGAAGAAGCAATGGAGTTCGCAAGACGGTTAACAAAGGAAGAAGGTATTCTATCCGGCATTTCATCAGGTGCAGCCGTCGCTGTTGCTTCGCGGATGGCCAAGAATTCCGACTTCAAAAACAAGAACATAGTCGTTATACTCCCTGACTCGGGTGAGCGGTATTTGTCCACGGCACTGTTTGAATAACCGCCGTCGCTCTTTAAGCTTCCGCCGTCGTTCCCATGGAACTATGGCGAGCCAAGGAAGAAAGTGGAGGATATAATGACTCAGGATAGCAATTTTGTTGTTGTGAGCACGGCAGTTGGCAGTGAGGCCGAGGCTAAGAAGGTGGCTGGCCACATTATCGAAGAAAGACTTGCCGCGTGCGTTCAATACACGCCCATCCAAAGCACTTACCGGTGGAAAGGCGACGTGGAGTCTGCTTCCGAACACCTTCTCATGGCAAAGACAAGGGCTTCACTTGCAGGCGAACTTACTACTTTGATCGAGAAAGTTCATTCCTACGAAGTGCCTGAGATTATCGTAACGCCGATAACCGGAGGCTCTGAAAAATATTTGGAGTGGATCATAGAAGAGACAAAGAAGACTCAGGATTGAAGCCATAGATTATAGCGGATGGACACAAATGACTAATAGAGAGAAAAAACAGGGGAGTGTCGGGCTGGTGAAAATACAGTCAGCAAGGATCGGACTGCCCTCGGGCGGTCTTATGCTGAAAAGCGGCAAGGCCCTGCCCGAACTGACGGTAGCCTACGAAACATACGGCTCTCTGTCTCCGCAGCGTGATAATGTGATCTACATCTGCCATGCACTGACCGGAGATGCTCAT
>CAZBGF010000155.1:0-5137 GCA_964491255.1 uncultured Verrucomicrobiota bacterium | reverse complement strand
CTTTCCAGGCCTGCTGATTGGCGTGAATATCGGATACAATCGCGTATCTGATGATGAATTAATAGGACGCAGATTTTCGCAAGATATACGCAGATAATTAAACATATCTTTAAATCCTATTAATCTGCGTTCATCTGCGTCCGAAAAATATAAATTCCTTTGTGTCTTGGTCTCTTAGTGGCCCGCCTGCAACGCTGTAGCACTGCGGGCAGGCAAACGAATAATCCATACTAAGGCTTCAGAATAAAAATCCTGTTACTCACTGATTTATCCGGGTCAAACTGTCTCGCGAATCCTTCCGTAACCATGATTTCAACCGGACGTTTATCCAGCACAAACAGAGCATCGCAGGAACGTGTTTTTTTTAACGTGTTCAAACCTTCCTTGATACCCTGCACAAAAAGAGCGGTGGAAAGTGCATCAGCTTCGACCGCTGAAGGACTGATCACTGTGACGGACGCCATTCCTTCAACAGGATACCCGGTGCGCGGATCAATGATATGTGCATAACGCCGGTGATTGATAGTCACAAAGCGTTCATAGTTCCCTGACGTGGCTACGGATTGACCGTTCGATAACCGCAGAGTGCCAAGTGATTGCTTTGGATAAAACGGGTTGCGCACGCCTATTTTCCATGGCTCATGACCGTGTGCATACCCGAAACACCGGATATTGCCGCCCAGATTAATCAATACATTCCGAATACCGCGCCCAAGCAGTTGATGACCACAGACATCAACCGCGTAACCCTTGGCAATGCCGCCCAGATTAATTTCAATACCCTTCTGGTCGAGAAACGCTTTATTTCCCGAAAGTATAATATGGCGGCTTCCCACCAGTTTCAGCAGGGAATCAATCTGTTCTTTCGCGAGAGGCTGTTTCGGAACTGCACCCTTGCCAAAACCCCATTCACGTGTGATTGGACCAACTGTTACATCAAACGCGCCTTTACTCAGTTCGCTGTAATACTTGCATAGTTCAAGCAGATTAAAAGTCTCGGCTGAAATCGTTACTTCGGAATCTCCTGATGTCGCGTTAATTCGCGCAATCTCACTGCTGGATCTGTAGACACTGAATTTACTTTCCAATTTTAACATCGTATTGGTTACGAGCCCGGCTACGCTGTCAAGCTGATCAGCGTCATGCTCCGGCAATAACACGAACCCGGTCGTCCCCATAACAAGAAACGATTTTTCAGGTTTTGTGACAGGCCGCATGGCTTCGCACCCAACTAAAAACAATAGGGGAACAGCAAGGATAATTGCCACGTCGCGAAGCAAGTGGCCGCTTGGCCCCGCAAACGGGGCCGACGTGGGAAACTGAAAAATTCGTTTGCACAGCCGCCGCGCCTGCTGATATATATCCATTTCGTAATTTTTTTTCATAACGGGATCAACGGCTATTTTTATTTTCCAGTGGCATCACGGCCTTCAACCGTAGTCTGCGGTAATTCGGTTAATATTCGCTCATATGCCTGGCGGCGTATCACAGACACAGGCGGCAAATCTTTACGCTCATCATGAAGATCGCCGCTGGCCTGGCAATTCATATACTGATTCCACACCAAATGCGAAAGTCGCTCAAAACCTGCAGAGCGTTCTTCATCGCCAAGCGCCTTCCAGAAACAACTTTTATACAGCAATTCTTCGATAACAGCTATTGCATCCTTTCGAGGCGTTTCAGCAGTGTTTATCAGGAAATATCTTGTGATAAAACCGTCAAAACCCAGATCCTGGCCCGGCCCGGGATATTTCCGGATTAATGTATTGAAAAGATCTTTGGCCTGCTGAACCCGATTGCATGTATACAGAACCAATACAGCCTCCGCGAGAAAATTCTCATACGAGTAATGAAACAACCTGGAATTATATCGTGCCAAGGCTTCCTCGTAGGCTTTTATGACCTTTGAAAAAAGATCAAGGTTGGGAGCAGTCGCGTACAGGCTTGTTTCAGGATTGATATACAGTTTCCCTGCCCGGAACTCCTCTGCCATGCACTGAACGATCATCTGCTCGCATTTCCGAGCTGCCCGGCTCTCAGTCGCCAGCTCACGTCCGCGATAAGCCCAGTAGAGAGCATGAGTCTGCGGCAGACGCCAGTCCAGAGGGCCGTATTTGCTATCGATCTTTTCCATTACATCGGGAAGCAGTTTGTACTCTTCGCGCAATCGGCGAAGCCGTGCCTGTTTATTTGAATCTTTAATACCAAACTTTTCAGGATGAAGACGGGAATCCGACATGCGAGCATGATAATCCGGGCAAGGCCCGTCAAACAGGGCCATCATATCCTCTGCAAGTTTCATCTTGTAGTATTGATGTGCCTCATCCATAACATACCCGATTTTATGCTGATACAACCAGCCGAGCTCCCAGTAAAGCCTGGGATCATTTGGGTTAAACTTGAGTCCCTCATCGCGAAGGAGCTGGATACCCTGCTGGACCCATCGCCACCGATCCTCCAGATCAGGGAAAAGAATGCTGATGTTATACACCATATTCCAGGCGTGAAAGGCCCATACAGTAGTAAAACGCGGCTCCAGCTTGGTAATCCAGTCAGTCAGTTGAACCAGCTCGAAAAATTTTCCCTGCGCTTGAAGTTCAATTGCCCGCATCCAGAGCACATCCGCGATGATTCCCCTGAACCCCCCAAGCGCAACAGTTGTAAAAACTATGAGCGGCGATGCGTTTTCAAGGCATACTGAAGGAAGGGATTCATATTGCAAGCGCGCTTTGAGAAGTCTTCGATGCATGCGCGAGGCGCCCCATAAACTGAGACAAACCATTGCCAAAATCAAAATTGAATTAAATTTTTTCATGAGCCTCAAAGTCCGAGTTCACGACGACTGAACAACCAGGCGCCCAGGAGCGCCAGGCAGACTGAATATATCCCAACCAGCACGAGAAATGTCTCGCCGACTAAACTCCATGAAATTAATCCGCCATCCGGTAAAATATTCAGCGGCTCAAACCGCGACAAAGGCGGCATGATCAGACTCACCGCGAAAAATAATTCTTGAAGAACTGAATTCCAGATGGACGACGCCTCTTTTGCCGACATACCGGTAATTTTACCTAACCCGCTTTCAGCGACCCGTTCAATAAAGCGGTTGAAACCAGTGACAAACAGAAAGGCGAAGGATGTAAAAACAGCTACAGGAAGCGAAAAGAGAGCGCCGGTTGTCAAACCCAGCGCAGAAAAAAACCCCAGCCTGGCCAGCATCATCAGGAGCGCGCGCACAAAGTTCATCTCAAATCCGCCCTCACGAATGAGCAGTTTCACGCCGTCATTCACTGAAAACAGTAATGTCGCCGGCCGCTTAGACTCCAGATTTGAATAGGTTATAATCAAAAACCGGCCGGGTTCCAATGCGGCTGTCGGCACCTGAAACTGATGAGATATATTTGGCGCGGCATCTGTCGAAATCTGATAACGGTCAGGCGCGTTTTCCGGCCCCGTCAGCCACATGCCATTAACCGCCGATGGATTAATCACGCGCGACGAGGCAAACCGAAACTGAACAAAAACCGTATCTGTACTACGAAGCTTTGCTGGTAATTTAAATCGCCAGCCGTGCTGCGCCGCTGGCAATACCGGTATCTGATGAATGTCCGGATACTCCGGCGCCGGAAAAAGTTCTTTGCGCGCAACAAGAATTTCTTTGCGAAGCGCGCTCCGCTCATCTGCTGAGAGAGTTGCCGCGCGCGTGGTCCAGCGCAGCATTCCATATATAAACACCCCGGCAAGACATAGAAGAATGGCATTCATCGCCATGAGTCCCAGCCACTTACCAAACCATAGTTGAAGCGATCGAACGGGTTTGGTAACAACCAGGTGAACCTGACGCGTTTCAACCTCCCGTGCAAACCCGCCGGCTCCAGCCCATATCGCAGCAATTGAAAGAATCAGCATGGTCCATCCAAACGTATAATGAAGATACAACTGAACAGTACCAGCCAGGGTTCCGTCGCTTTTCATAATAAAGGGTAATACAACAACGCTGATCAAAACGAGTGAAGCCAACAAAGCCAATACACGTGACCGGACGACTGTTCGTAGTGTCAAGCCGGCAATAGCCAGGCATTTATTCATGTTGATCTTTCCTGGTTGCCGACGCGTCACTGGCGTTGTTAATGGAAAGGTAATCAGCGACTCCTTCAGTAGGCGCGACTCCTGTGGGATGTGTTGCCTCGGGATGGACACGAGCAATCGTTTCAAGAAAGAACTGCTCCAGTGTTCGGGCAGGATGATCCACTGAAGGGGCCAACCCCGTTTCTTTGCGAACCATTGAGAGAAGTTTGTCAAGCAACGCCGGTGACATTGACTGAAAAGTCAGGCGAAAGCTCTCGCGCTGTTCCAGGAGTTCTTGAATACGGCCCTGAACAATAATGCTTCCATTGCACAGGATCGCCACACGATGGCATATATTTTCCACATCCGCCAGCAGATGGGATGAGAGAATTACGGTTTTCCCGCGTCGAGCCAGGGTGTGGATCAAATCTTTGACCTGGCGGCACCCCACCGGATCCAGCCCGGATGTGGGTTCATCAAGAATAATCAGATCGGGATCATTAATCAAAGCCTGCGCAAGTCCAATCCTCCGGGCCATTCCCTTGGAAAATTCTCCGACAGGCCTGTTCCGCGCATACGAAAGCCCCACCATCTCCAGAAGCTGTTCCGTATGACTTCTGCGCTCATGCAAGGGAAGATCAAACAGCTTACCGTAAAAAGTTAAAGTCTCCCGCGCTGTCAAATATGGATATAACGAAGACTCTTCCGGAAGATATCCGATGCGCGCCTTGGACCTGACATCCCTCGGCGGCATGCCAAGTACACTCAGGTAACCGGCACTGGGATTAAGCAAACCCAGGATCATTTTTAAAACAGTGGTTTTTCCGGAACCATTTGGCCCTAATAATCCGAACACTTCACCGGAATACACATCAAAATCAATCCCATTCACTGCGCGCACTTTGGCGCGATACCAGAAATCCCGGAATACCTTTGTCAGTTTTTCAGCTTTGACAACAGGTGTCCCCGGGTCCGGCAATTGGTTTTCATCAACGATCATATGTATACCCCCCTATTGACTCATGTGCACGACTACACAATAAAACACGTGACGCATCACTGGCGTTGC
>CAZBGF010000154.1:0-5150 GCA_964491255.1 uncultured Verrucomicrobiota bacterium | reverse complement strand
TGGGTAATCGAAATGAAGATACCGGCCAAGGCTTTGAACGCGACGCTTAAACCGGGTGCTGAATGGGGAATCAATTTTCATCGGCAGTTCCGGGACAAAGAACAACCACCGTCCTCGTGGAGTTATGACAAGAAATGGCATGACATTGATAGACTCGGGAAAATGACGATATCAAAGTAACGGGTTAGATGGGCTGAAATGAAATCGATTTGAAAAGACGAGATGAAAAAGCACAAGCCCATATACGACAGTGCCCTCCCATACAATGTGTCGCCTGCACATGGAATATATGACTTTGTTGCAGCCGACCCGAACGTTTACAATGGCAATCCCGGCACTGCCGCTGAAGAGATAGGAAAAATTCAGGTATTACACCTACACCGGCTCCGGGGTCATGTAATATGAGCTTACTCGAAAAGTCCGTGAACTACGTTTGAGCAGAGAACATCTTGTGCAGAAAAGTCATAGCCGCGGATTACACGGATTGATAATTCAGTTTAGCATCGTGGAATGTGCCGAAGATTGAAAAAACGGCACGTATTATGAAATAATTTCACAGAAATAATCTGTAATACTATCCGTCATTTTCTTGTTTTTTATGCAGTAAATTGTTTAAGATACACTCATAACATATTAGAAAACGAAGAATTTTAGACAGGATTACAGGATGATCAGGATTGAACACGATGTTTGTCAAATCTGACCCAGAATGTTCTGAGTCAGATTTGACAAAAGGGGTTATGGTCGATGAAGAGGATATTATTTCGCAGTTATTCTTTCAATTCAGTCTATCCTGTTTATCTTGTTTATCCTGTCAAAAAATTTCAAAATAAAGCAATTTCGCAGAAGTCTGACAAAGCAAACCTAAGGAGAAATGATATTATGCATACTCGACACAGACTGATTGCAATAACAATGGTGATGTATCTTTTTGCTGTTGCTATGGCGGAAAGCGCTGATAAGTACGTATCACCGACAGGAGCAAACAATCCACCGTACGCGACCTGGGCAGACGCGGCAACGAATATCCAGACAGCGGCGACTGCAGCGGCTGACAGCGAGACAGTGTGGGTCACGAACGGGACATACACATTGAGTTCACAGCTGAACATACAGAAGAATATCACATTGAAGAGTGTGAACGGGCCTGCGCTGACTATTATTGATGGTAATAACGCTGTGCGATGTCTGTATACGGACCTGACGACTATTGACGGCTTTACGTTCACGAACGGTTTTGATGCCGCTAGCGTGGGAGTGGGAGTATATTGTATTTCCGACACTGTTGTGACTAACTGTGTGATCAGTGGCAACAATGCGGGCACGCAAGGCGGGGGAGTGTATGTTAGAGTCAACGGGGTGACGCTGAGCGACTGTGAGATCAGCGGGAACACGGCTGTGACTGAAGGGGGTGGAGTATATTTTGGATCTTCTGCTACGGACGGGATAGTAAGCAACTGTACTATTAGAGCAAATGAGGCTGGTAACGGCGGCGGGATATATATCTTTACGGCAGGACCTCTGGTTATTGGTTGCGATATTATCGGAAACATTTCGACGAATTCAGCGGCGCATACCGGTGGTGGTGGCGTTGCTCTGCGCTTGGGTGGAAAGATTGACAACTGTGTAATCAGCGAGAACCAGGCGACAAACGAAGGCGGAGGAGTGCGATTTTCCTATAGCGGCGAATTGACTAACTGTATTGTAAATAGTAACAAATCATTTGATTGCGGTGGCGGCATAAGTTTCGGGACTAGTGCAACGGGAACGGTAGTGAATTGCACGATTGCCGGGAATGAGACGGAGAAAAACGGTGGTGGAATATATTGGTTTGGCGACGCATTGAGCGCGTTTATCAAGGACTGTGTAATCAGCAATAATACCGCGAGGTATCTCGGTGCTACAAAGCAGGGTGGTGGAGGGATTTTCTGTAATTATGTTAGCGGGACCATGAACGTGATAGTTGATTCATGTGACATAGTGAATAACTGGGTGTTGGGATACCGCGCCGACCTTATAAACGGTGGCGGCGGGGGCATATACACGCTTTGCACGATACTGATTACGAATTGCGTGATCAGCGGCAACACCAGTGAAGGGTGCGTTGGAGGCATGATGCTGGACGGGAGCAAAGGAAACATTGCCACTGTTAAGAACTGCATAATAAGCAATAACCATGCGGTCAACTGTGGCGGGGTATATATGTATAATACTAATGTGTTAGAGAACTGCACAGTGTCTGACAACACTGTCACCAGTGCTTATGCCGGGGTGTATATGCGGTATCCGGCTGCGACAATGAGTAACTGTGTGATCAGCGGTAATATTGCGGGAACGAACTATGGCGGGATATTCATGACTGATAGGGCTGAGTTAATCAACTGCCTTATAAGTGACAACACTGCCTCGAACATAGGTGGCGGCGTGTACATGTTAAAGGAAGGCACAATAAGGAACTGCACAATAGCCGGGAATAATGCGGATACCACCACCGGATACGGCAGCGGGTTGTGTTTACACCCTGCAGATAATCATATCCTCGTGGAAAACTGCATTATTTATTCGAATAACGTTTCCGGTGTGCACAGCAACTGGTCTGCTGTCACAACAACGTATATTCACTTAACGAATTCCTGTTCGGACCTATCCATGAACCCGTTCGGCGCGGGAAACATAACCGCCTACCCAAAATTTACTGATGTGCAGGCCGGGAACTACCGGCTCAGAGCAGGTTCGCCCTGTATTAATACAGGCATTAACCATGATTGGATGATCGAGAGCAAGGATCTGGATGGGAATCCGCGTCTGGACGCGTGGAGCCACATAGTGGACATGGGCTGTTATGAGCATATAGCTACTAAAGGTTGTCTGTTCTCGATCCATTAGCCTGGGGATGAATCCCCGGTAAATACTCAGTGAACCACGTTATCTATTGGAGAGTAACCACAGACGGCACAGATATTAACTAAAAAATAATCGGTGAAATCTGTGGTTAAATTCTCCTTGGCGGCTTTGCGCCTTTGCGTGATAATATCTTTTGGTTGCGGCCAGGCTGAACCGTGAACCTGAGCAGTGAGGTGAGTTCCATAATGGGAACGGCGGTTTCCCATTGTTTGAGTTTGGCAATATCGTATTCGATCTGAGAAGATTCCATTTCGACGGATTTTTCCTCTGCAGAGATATGTTTTGTTCCAGCGCCTGTGCGTGAGGCTATTTGCAATTTCTCGATTTCCTTCCTGCGCCGCTGTAGAGCAGAGACCCGAATACCCAGAATGAGAGATTTCACTGATTCCTCATTTGTACCCAATTCTCCTTTTATCCTTACAGGCGCAGACAGCAACTGCGCGGCGAATGCGGTAAACTCCCGTTTATCGTTATCACGTTCAGAAAGAACATCTAAAAAACCCCGATCTGTTTCCTCGGAATCCAGTAAAGCACGTATAATCTGCAGGCATACGGAATCGGATATCAATTCGAGGGGAAGATAAGTTCTGACCAGCTCAGAAAGTAAAGGATCCGCAACAAGATGCTCTGCGAGAGCTACTTCTTTGATTGGCCGCGATACTTCAGACTTTGGTTCCGACCCGGATTTTGGTTCCGATTCTGCAACTCCATACCGTCTGCGCTTTGCGATATTCTGAAATTCTTTTCTGAGCGTTTCTTCCGTCACCTTTAATCGATCAGCCGCCTGTCGAAGAAGCCGAGCCTGATGAACCGCATTCGGTGTTCGGCTAATCATATCAAGCACTGTTGATGTAGCCCGAACGAGGCCGATCTCCGTATCAAGCGGATCACGTTCATTGAGAACATCAATTTGAAAATCAAGCGCGGTTTTCGACTCCTTGATAACTTGCTGAAAAATCTCTTTGCCGTGTTGTCGGTTTATCAACGAATCAGGGTCCTCTTCAGACGGAAGTGACGCAATCCGCACAACTAAATCAACCTGAAGGAACGCGTCTGCCGCACGGAGCGCTGCATCCTGCCCCGCACTGTCAGAATCAAAAACTATCACAACAACATCAGCATAGCGTTTCAGCATCCGGGCATGATCCACGGTAAAAGCCGTACCCTGAGCTGCAACGGCCGTTTTAAAACCGGCCGTGTGACAGCGAATCACATCAATCTGACCCTCGCAGACAATCGCTTCGCGTGCTTCCACAATAGCACGCCGTGCTTTGTACAACGCAAATAACAAGTGTCCTTTATGGAACAAAACGGTTCCCGGCGTATTGATATATTTGGCAGACTTGGCTGTATCATCCAGAATACGGCCGCTGAACCCCACTACCCTGCCCTGCTCATCCTGTATGGGAAACATAAGCCGATTCCGAAAGCGGTCATAACAATGCGACCTTTTCTGCTTTATCCCAATGCTCTCTGCGGATGGAACTTCACCTTGCTTCACATGGCTGGAATCGGAGGCCCGGACGCTGCTGGTTCTGACCACCAAGCCGGCAGATTCCAACTGTTCCGAATTATAATGTTTTCCCGCCCATTTCAGGACTGTATCCCATTTGTCCGGAGCAAAGCCAATTTGAAACTCCTCAATATCCAATTTTGAGAAATGACGTGTCTTAAGATATTGGCGCGCCGTTTCAGCTTCGCAGTTTTTCAGCAGAATATTATGATACAACTGCGTAACTTTTTCGTGAATTTCATATAAAACTTCTTTGTTCGTCTTGTTCGGACCATGATCTTTATCAAATGTCAGCTTGACTCCAGCGCGCCGCGCTAAAATGTTTACCGCTGTCATGAAATCCACATTTTCATATTTCATAATGAACTGGAATACATCACCACCTGCACCGCATCCAAAGCAATGGAAAATCTGCCTCTGGAGATTAATAACAAAAGATGGAGTTTTCTCCTTATGAAAGGGACACAGCGCCTTTATGGTGGAACCTTTTCGCTGGAGATTAAAATACGATTCAATTACCGTCACAATGTCATTCTTAAGACGGATCTCTTCAATTAACGCGTGGGAAATTCTTTGAGCCATAGTTAGACCCCATTCAAAAAATAAAGAAACATAAGAGTTTTAAACAGAAGATCGCAAAGATCGCGAAGGGAAATATAGCCAAGCATACTTGAAATCTTGACAGGATAAACAAGATAAACAGGATAGACTGAATTGAAAGAATAATTGCGAA
>CAZBGF010000153.1:0-5154 GCA_964491255.1 uncultured Verrucomicrobiota bacterium | reverse complement strand
GAAATATTCAAGACTGCCGTCAACTGACAGTGAAGCCGAAGTCATCACAATAGACTTAAATGAATCAAACAGTATTGTTTCCAGTACCGGGCCGACTTCAATCGGAGCAGAATACAGGACAAAGCGCTGCCTGACGCCCTCGCATTCCACCCAGTAAACCTGATTGTCAAGAGATTGCTTAAGGAACACATCCAGAGAATCCTTGATTTCATTACCGCGCCGGCAAATGGCTAAAAATTCTGCTTGAATATCCGCGTCCTCAATGGATTCACCAATTTGCTTCAACCGGCTCAATACTCTGGACAACCGTTCAACCAGGAGTGTTTGGAATGCGAGGGGCTTTGCCACAACCCGCCTTTTATCTCCATTAAGACTGGCCCAGTGTTTGACTTCAAGAAAGAAACTCTCAACTTCATCCCATAACCGGCCCACCTCATGCGCCGCCTTACTTTCCCTAAGTACAGCCAACAGGCCTTTTCCTGACTCAGGTACGTAAAGACGTCTAAGCCAGTGTTCAAATGCGCCATGCGACAATCGAATGCCAAGATGTTCGCCGGCAGTCTGTTCCAGATAATGCGATTCGTCCAGAACCAGCATATCAAACTCAGGCAGAAACCCCGCCTGTTCCTTTCTCAAAGCAAGATCCGAAAAGAATAGATGATGATTCAGAATCAGGCAATCAGCGTCAAAGGCACGCGCCCTGGCCCTGACGAAAAAACATCGTCCATAATACGAACATTTCCGGCTGAGACAATTTTCATGTTCTGAACACACATGGCTCCAGAGCCCCGGCTTAAACGATTCCACGGATGAACGATTGGATGAATTTCTGACAGGAAGATCGGAAAGACTACCATCCTGTGTGTGATCAGCCCATTGCTGTATCCGGTCAAGTTCACGTTCCTGGGCTTTATTGAAAAGATCACTGCTCATACGGCGCGCTAATGAAAGACGGCGTAAACAGATATAATTCCCACGCCCCTTGCACAGCGCCACTTTCATATCCAGCCCCATATGCTGTTTAAGAAATGGAATATCAGTAAAAACGAGCTGTTCCTGAAGATTGATGGTATGCGTGGAAACAGCCACTTTGCATTTTTTCTCCAGGCCAGTTAAAATCAGGGGGACCAGATAAGCAAACGTTTTGCCCACGCCGGTTCCAGCCTCCACGGCAAGATGCTCCGGCTTCAACACCGCGCCGGCAACAGCCTTTGCCATGGCCATCTGCTGGGGACGTATTTCAAATAAAAAAGATTCAGCGCCGCATGCCTTCTCCAGCACGCCGCCGGCTTGAAAGAACGCTTCGACCTGTTTGGGAATCGTCTGGTGTTTAGTTGTCATAAAAATACGAGTAACTGTTCACAGCTATCAGCTATCAGTAATCAGTTTTCAGTTGGTTTTGGATTGAGTTGATAAAGCCAACCAGCATAGCCGATAACTCACGGGTTTCCTGTATCCAAGATTTTCCTTTTTCTTGCGAGATGTAACCAATGTCTATTCCGATATAGATTTGGGTTCTCAGTTCCCCGCAGGAACCTTTTGCGTATTGGAGAAACCGAATAAAATCTTTTTTGGAACCTCTTTCAGACCCTTCAGCGATATTGCTTGAAATAGATAAGCCTGAGCGAGTTATCTGATCCCTGAAACCATAGTCATTGATTCCGGCAAAATGTTTATATAACTCAGCTGAAAGCCGTGCTGACCTCTTCCAAACTTCCATATCTTCAAATTTCATCTTAATATTTTCTCTTACTGATTACTGATGGCTGATTACTGATAGCTAGCTGTGAACGCATACGAAAATAATTAGCGGTTGTAGATTTGTTCGTTCAGTGAAAATAAAAAATAATATTGCGATCCAGCAGGAATGATGTAAGCTATTCGCGATTGATTTAGAAGCGAGAGTAGCTCAGTGGTAGAGCCCCACCTTGCCAAGGTGGTTGTCGAGGGTTCGAATCCCTTCTCTCGCTCCATTTTTTGTTTGATCTCACGCAAAGACGCCAAGGCGCAAAGAATCATTCTTCATCAAGCCCATTGACAATCCTGGTAATGCCATCTTTCATGAGGGCTTCGCCGAAATTCAGCAAATATCCCAACTTATAGCCGGTCAGTCTCAAATACGTCAAAACCTGTTTTTTATGGGCTTTTGAGGATGACTCAACCGATTTTAATTCTAAAATTACTTTATGTTCTACAATAATATCCGCTCTGAACCCTTCCTCGAATTTCACCCCTTGATACTCAATTGGAATCGGAACTTGCCTATCAACATGAAGTCCGCGCCGCTCAAGTTCATGGGCCATGATAACTTCGTAAACAGTTTCCAGCAGGCCGGGGCCCAACGCACGATGGACCGTAATAGCCGCGTCAACAACAATCCGACCTATTTCATTTTCTGTCATTCTTTGCGCCTTGGCGTCTTTGCGTGAAGTTCATTCCAAGTCTGACGGCTCCTGAACCATCTGATCAACGCGTTGGTCGAGGAATCATGCTTCAAATCAGGCTCTTTCTCAGACCCAAGTTCAGGGAGAATTTTTTTCGCCAGTGCCTTTCCCAGCTGAACACCCCATTGATCAAATGAAAAAATATTCCATATCACACCTTGCGTAAAAATCTTGTGCTCATAAAGAGCAATCAATTTTCCCAGCATCTCTGGAGTCAGTTGGTCCGCCAGGATCGTATTGGTCGGCCGGTTTCCATCAAAAACCTGATACGCGAGCCATTCACGCGACACGCCTTTCTTCAACACATCCTCCGCCGTTCTTCCGAATGCCAGAGCTTCCGTTTGCGCGAAAAAATTCGCCATGAGCTTTTCGTGATGATCTCCTCGCGCATTATGGGACTGATAAAAGCCGATAAAATCCGCGGGAATCAGCTTTGTACCCTGATGAATCAACTGGTAAAACGCGTGCTGGCCATTTGTTCCGGGTTCGCCCCAGATCACAGGCCCGGTCTGCCATGCAGTTTTTTGCCCATTCTTGTCAACACTCTTGCCGTTGCTCTCCATATCGGCCTGCTGTAAATACGCGGGAAACCGGTGTAAATACTGATCGTAAGGCAGAATCGCATGGGTTTGAGCGTCAAAAAAATTATTATACCAGATGCCTAACAAGGCAAGTATCACCGGCATGTTCACATCCAATGGAGATTTAAAAAAATGACTGTCCATGGCGTGAAAACCATCCAACATGTCCGTGAAATTATCCGGGCCAATAGCCACCATCAGGGCTAAACCGACAGCGGAACACAGCGAGTACCGTCCGCCGACCCAATCCCAGAACTCAAACATATTTGCCGGATCAATTCCAAATTTCACCACTTCATCAGCATTTGTCGAAACCGCCACAAAATGACGGGCAATTGCAGCGTTATCTTTCAGTGCGTTCAGACACCAGGCTCTGGCAGTCTCGGCATTGGTCATGGTCTCCTGTGTTGTAAATGTTTTGGACGTGATAATGAAAAGCGTCTCCTCAGGAGCCAGACCTCGCAATGCTTCAACAATATGGGTTGCATCAATATTCGAAACAAACCTGACAGTCAAACCTTGATCAGCATACGGCTTAAGCGCTTCATAAGCCATTGACGGACCAAGATCAGAGCCGCCAATGCCTATATTGATTATATTCCGCACAGGCTTACCCGTATAGCCCAGCCATGATCCGGACCTGACCTCGCGCGAAAAGACTGCCATTTTATCAAGCACTCTGTTTACATCAGGCATCACATCATGACCGTTTACAAGAATTGGCGTATTTGACCGGTTCCTGAGTGCGATATGCAGAACAGAACGGTTCTCAGTCCGATTGATGGCTTTGCCCGAAAACATATCCGCTCGAGCCTGCTTCAGCCCGCTTGCCTCAGCAAGAGCAAGCAGATTGGTTATCGTTGTATCGGTAATCCGGTTCTTTGAATAATCAAGATAAAGGCCTTCAGCTTCCAGAGAAAAACGGCTCGCCCGTTCCGGATCCTGGTCAAACAATACGCGAAGGTGCACATCCCTGATTTTCTCGAAATGAGATTCCAATGCTTTCCACTCGGGAAAATCCGTCACTTTGTTTTTTTTAATAGTCATGTTTTATTTCCTGTTCCTGGGATTTTTTTTATGCCTGAAAGGCATCCCGGCGATTCTCGCCGGGCTATAATCCCGCTTCGCCAAGGCTACGCAGGACAAGTTATCCGACCCCTTCGGGGTCATTCCTTTATATTTCACCATCCTTCTGCCTAAAAGGCAGACACCTCATCGCCCAGGCAAAATGCCTGGGAATCAGGTTGTTGGCAACTCTGTTGCCTCTTTCTGCCTGAAGGGCAGATACATCATAGCCTGGGGTGAAACCCCAGGACAATGCATGAAAACAAGAAATAATTTCCGCACGCTGAAGGCGTGCTACATTTCTCGATGGGCAATCGCAATGTAGCTCCCCTACAGGGAACATTTCTGTTTTTTGATCTACTTTTTCAACCCAGCGATTCTCGCTGGGCTATAATGTTCGACCCCTTTGGGGTCGTTTTTCAATCCCAAATATATTTCTCATCAAATTCTACGTTATGACGTTTTAAAAATTCTCGATATTCATTCTGAAAAGTCTTGCGTTTGTGATGTTCCTGTTGATCATCAATATATTTCACGACGGCACGCACATTCGATTCACTTACCGAAAAGACACCATACCCCTTCTGCCAATGAAACTGAGCAAAATCCGCATTACCCCTGGCCCATGGCTGATCCTTAATCCACGCGCTACTCTCACGCTTAAGCACCCCGACGACGTCAGCCACAGTCTTGGTTCGGGAATGCAAATACAGCACATGGAAGTGATCAACGACTATTTTGATTCGCATCACGGGGCAATCGAGATTTTTCAGGATTCCTGTCAGATATGCCTCTGTCTTGTTGCGCATTTCATCCGTACGAAAGACTCGTCGCCTATCTTTTGTACTGAAAATCATATGAAGGCAGATTCTTGCTAATGACTGTGGCATAACAATGGTGGCACGACTTCAGCGTGCCGTGATGTCTTTTTCGTATTTCATTACCCCAGCGATTCTCGCCGGGCTATAATGTTCGACCCCGTTGGGGTCGTTTCTTACGTTTCATCATCCTTCTCCCTAAAAGGCATCTTTTTGGACGCAGATGAACGCAGATTGTCATGAGTT
>CAZBGF010000152.1:0-5170 GCA_964491255.1 uncultured Verrucomicrobiota bacterium | reverse complement strand
ATTTCCTCTTGACTACTCCCATTCCTTTTTACACACAATTCTTTACAGTACTTTTCTCTCTTCACATCTTTGTTTTCATGCCTTTCCACCTGAATCTTACGCGAACAAAAGCAAGATGATCGATTTGAATAAATAATACAAGCATAGAATGCGATTTTCGTCGTGTGTTACGTGTAACCCAATTGGTTGCGTTGCAATGCCGATAAAAAACTTGTTTTTGTTCGCCTTTCTGGTCGCTCGGTTTTCCCGCATCTGCGGCAAACTTTAGCGATGTAAGATTCGGGTTCTACCATTCCTGTGAATACAGATGAAAAGAATTATAGCAAGAATGAGACCGATCTGATCAAGCCACAGGTCAATAAAAGAAGGGTCTACATATTGTCCTTCGGCCACATATTCATGAAAGATATTCATTAACGTTCCTAATGTACAGACCAAAACCGGCTTTGGAACAAGATATATAGCAATAAACGCAAGTATGAAACTTAAGACAAAATGTCCGAAAACATTTGTAAATATGCTGTTGCCATCACTCACAAGTAGTTTTGTCAGTGACAAGCCTTTACTGGCAGGCCATGCCGTCCACCAATGAAGAAAATGTCGAAAGTTGAATATAACGCGTCCGAATCCGCGGAAGGTCCAATAATAGTTATCAGCAGTGGTATCAAGAACAGTATTGTGGTGACGATAACCTTTTTGTTGTGCTGCCAAAGGGTCACAAAGGGGCATGATGAAAAAGTCGGCAATGGCCATAGCGATAACAAGCACAATAAGAACCGCATAGCGTTGTTTTGATGTTGACATTTATCGTTACTATAAGGTTGTCAGGTTCATTGTTCTGGGTTCCTGCCTGAGGCAGGTCTGCCTATGGCAGGAGAAAACATATTGGAATTTCGGCAACTAGTCCACAACCGTGAATGTTGAACCATTGAACCGTGAATCTGAGTAGTCGCCTTTTATTTAACCCTTATACTCTTCTGTTTTCCATTCCCGAACTCCAATAACCATTCCATAACGTTTTTTTTACCGCTTTCCCTATTCATCAAATTCACCCAACTCAATAGGATATTTGCCGTATTTGCGCACCAGTTTGACAATGTAATCATAGGTATATCCTGAGACATCAGAAGATATAGAATGATCAGACTGAAAGATATATCCGCCGCCCTTAGCTGCATTGAGTTTTCGCAATACTTCTTTTTTAATCTGCTCCTTATCCCCTGTCTCCCATATCTGAATATTACTGTTGCCGCACATGCACATATGGTGTCCATATTTTTTTCTCAGGTCAATTACATCAAGATATGCTTTGGCCTCTAATGGATTGTAGGCGTCAACTCCCATTTCAATAAAATCAGGTAGAATCTTGTTTATATTTCCGCATCCATGATAAATAACATCTAACCCGTGTTTGTGTGATACATCCATAATCGCTTTGACCCATGGTTTAAAATATTTCCGCCAGTAGTCGGGTGAGAAAAACAAGTTGTTCTTGTAAGCTACATCGCCCCAAATCACCATGCCGTCCAGCAAACCATCTGCTGCTTTAATCTGGGCTTCTGCACATTTTAGATACAACTCACCTATCCGGTTAATTTGTTCTCCAAATCGATCAGGATACAAGCCTATCCAGAGCATTGTATTTGCCTGACCTATCAAGCGTGTCAAACATTCCGAACATTCAATTATACTGCCGTAAACCGGAAAATCTGGATACAACTGTTTAACTGTCTCAATCCAGGCGGGAGAATTTCTCTGAAAATCGTCTCCAACTCCTGCAAGCTGATTGTCTCCAGCCTCAAAAAAACGCTTCCTGTCGGCGGGGTTATCAAACTCAAATGCTTCGAGTTTCTCAATAGTATCTGTATCCCAACTCATGTTTTCCGGCATCGGGAAATCAAATTTTTTACGTAAGATCGCTTCAAACCCTGTCTTGACAATAACTTCGGAGCCATCCTCTTTTATCGTCTCGAAATTCTTTATATGCGGATCCATGTTTGGAGCTGTAACAATCCAGTCCAGGTCATAGTGATAGTAGGGATTAGCGTCTTCAGGCAGTCCTAAATCTTTTTTCCAATGTTCAATAAAATTTCCCCAGAAGAAATCACTTATCGGAACCCTGTCTGGTTCTTCATGCCGCAGCGTTTTTTTCATACGCTGGAGTTTCATTAATGTAGACTTTTTACGTTTAGGCTTTAACTGAAGATTACTCATGATTTTATACTTTTAGCGAACTCTTGAATTTGAGGATAACATACCGCAATACGTGAAATCATACCAACATAGTTTTAGACCTTTTTTTAGGAAGAGGGAAGGGTATGTTTAAGCCTGGATTCGGCGGTTCAAGCCTGGCCTGCCCGATCACCGATCAAGATCGGCTCCTACACGGAACCATGGTGTAGGAGCGCAACTTGTATGCGCGATTGTACGTTTCTTTTTTACTCGTCAATCCTTTTCGAACAGGCTCTATACAAGGTTGTTCAGTATCGACTATTTAATCGGAGTATATCCAATTTCGCCGAGTTTTTGGTAAGAAAGCGCATAACTACTGCCTGAGAGCTGGATATACCAGTAACCGGTAGCTTCGTGATAGACCGTGACGTCAGCTTTGCTGTCGCCGTCATAATCTGCGGGCACGGGAGTATATCCTGATTCCCCGAGTTTCATATAGGAGAGCGCATAACTGCTGCCTGAGAGCTGGACATACCAGTAACCTGTAGCCTCATTATAGACCGCGACATCAGCTTTGCTGTCGCCGTCATAATCTGCGGGCACGGGAGTATATCCTGATTCCCCGAGTTTCATATAGGAGAGCGCATAACTGCTGCCTGAGAGCTGGACATACCAGTAGCCGGTTGCCTCCTGATAGACCGCGACATCAGCCTTGCCATCGCCGTCAAAATCTGCGGGCACAGGAGTATATCCTGGTTCCCCCAGCTTCATATAGGAGAGCGCATAACTGCTGCCTGAAAGCTGGACATACCAGTAGCCGGTAGCTTCGTGATACACAGCGACATCAGCTTTGCCATCGCCGTCAAAATCGGCAGGTACGGGAGTATATCCTGATTCCCCGAGTTTCATAGAAGAGAGCGCATAATCACTGCCGGAAAGCTGGATATACCAGTAACCTGTAGCCTCCTGATAGACAGCGACATCAGCTTTGCCGTCGCCGTCAAAATCGGCAGATATAGGAGTATATCCTGGTTCACCGAGTTTAATAGAAAAGAGCGAGTAATCACTGCCTGAGAGCTGGATATACCAGTAACCTGTAGCCTCATTATAGACAGCGACATCAGCTTTGCCATCGCCGTCAAAATCACCGGCCACCAAGCTGCTGACCATGCCAATGGCGCCTATTTGGGCAGCAACAGGGCTTTGGAAGGTAAAGGTGAACCGCACTTCAAAACCGGAATCTCCAATGCCATCGCCGTTGTAGTCATAGATGATATTGGGTTCAACTTCATCACCTTCAATGCGGGTGAATTCCGGGGTCACGGAGGTCATATCATCCTCACTGAAACCGTCGTCGTCAAAATGTGTAACATATCCCGCGAGCACATAGGGGGCCATGTCTACGTTGGTGACGCCGAATTGAGACAGCATGGTGTCGGGAATAAACGCCTTGAGGTAACTGGTAGTATTGCTGTGACCATTCACTTTCAGGCCCATAAGGTTACCCTCATCCGTAGTGTCCTCGGACGGTCCCACATCCAGGTAATGCGCGGACGTACAAAACAGCATGCCTTCCATATCAAATTCTGTGTCTTCGTCTTCGCTTTTTGCCATAACCAATGCTTCGTCTTCATCATCTGTCGTAAATAACGGAGCAAATCCAACGTGCGCTTGAAGAGGAACAGAGTAGTTATTACGCCATGGACTACAGCTCGTGACGTCCAGAACCAGCCGGCCGCTTCCACTCGGAGTGTTCGTCGAATCCGGGGTCCAGATGAAACGCCTGATTTCGCCCATCCCCATGATGCTGGCTGGGCGTTTGTGCAGGAGCATGTTAAAACGGAACGGTGTTCCAGCAGGCCGATAGTCAGCTGTGTCTGTATGGGCAATATCCTGTTCCTCTTCATCCATGTCTGGTGTAATGTCTACATCGGCGTTAATCAGATTACAGCCGACACTAGCCATGCCATCGACATCCTCCATCCAGCCAATATTATGAAGTATAACCTGGGAAGTATTGATATTGGTCCATGGCCCGCTGGGGTCATAGGTGGAGCTGTCGCCGACTTGAATGCTGTTGATTGTACCAGAGATTGTTCGTGTCACAGTAACATTTTTTGTGCTTTCAACCTCGCCGCCGAACATGTCAAATGCTGTAATTGTGACGATAAAATCGCCGGCGAAATAAGGGTTCCAATCTGTGTTGATCCATGTGTTATCCATGGTAGAGGATGGCGGGAACAACTGACAAATCAATCCGTCGGCGGATTTGATCTCCATGTTAGCCTGGGTACCCTCACCGGCTCCGGTGGTTGTGGCGGTAATTGTCACATTGCTACCATCAGGATTATCCGCGCCAGTGATGATAATAGACTCGATCGTAATCGCCTGAGCGCTCATAATCAGCACCGCCAAAAAACCTGTTATTCCGGCAACGAGCAAACGAGTTTGATTTTTTATACACATGTAATTTTTCATTACAATAACTCCTTATAAAAGTTAACGTCTATTGCATTACTTGACCCGGATATATTTATATTATTTCCCGCAGGTCATAGTTTTAGTTATTTTAAATTAAATCATGAAAATCATAACAAAGTCAAGTTGTTTTTTTAAAGTGGTTAAATATTCCAGGAATATCTATTGGCGGTCCGCTCCTGTCTAAAAGCACACGGTTTTCTTGATGCTTAGGAGTTTGACGGCTCAGCCGGCCGTCGTCGCGCCGAAGCGGCGTTATGCCGTGCTGCGAAGGCGGAAGGGTTCGCTCTACCGGATGGAAGCGGATAAAGTTGCCCCGCTTTGGGGACTAATTAGACCCTATCCGAAAAGGGTTGACGAGTAAAAAAGGAACCCTGAAGGGGTTCAACTTCATAGCCAGGGGTGAAACCCCTGGAGAAAACGGCGAAAAAAACAACCAAAAGAACCCTGAAAGGGTTCAACCCCTTAACCTGATTAATTCATGAAAACTACGTTTTCATTCATAATCACCCCGAAGCGC
>CAZBGF010000151.1:0-5178 GCA_964491255.1 uncultured Verrucomicrobiota bacterium | reverse complement strand
ATTATGAATAATAACGAGAGAAACCAAAGACATTTAACCGGACGTATAATGGATAAGCGTATATGACGCAATGGGAATATGAATTACATTAATGTAATTGAATTGGAGGAGAAAGGGATAGACAAGAAAAGAGGCTCAAGGCCAAGACGAGAGAGTTTGCGAACAAAGTTGCGAACAAAAGCGGGACGTATCAGCATAGGTGAGGGTTTGATGACTTAGTATTGGAATTAGCTGTACCAGCCGGTTGCCGGCACATTGTCAGCTTTGATATCGGGTTTTTTTCACCAGGCGCAAAGGCGGGGATTCTCTTCAGTTCCATAGAAATCTCCTATTTCTATCGTGGAATATGCGGTTAATTAGCAATAACTTTGTTTTTTTCTGGAAGCAAGTAAAAAATCAGTAGATAAGGGTTGACAATGGTAACATGTGTGTTACTATAAGACAAGAATCAAAGAAAGCGATTATGGATTTAGTAGAATATTTAGACGAAAAGGGTCGCAGCCCGTTTGAGAAGTGGTTCAAAAGGATCAATGCTCAAGCTGCCGCAAAAGTCACGACAGCGCTTGTTCAATTGGAAGGTGGCAACACCTCTAATGCCAAAAGCGTGGCTGGCGGTATTTATGAATTAAAAATGGATTTCGGTCCAGGTTACAGGGTTTATTTCGGCTATGAAGGCCCTAAAGTCGTGATCCTCTTGGCTGGTGGTACAAAAAAGCGCCAGGATAAAGATATTGAGACGGCAAAAAAGAGATGGACTGATTACAAGGAACGGAAAAAAAGAGAAGCATAGAAAGGAGGGCTTAAAAAATGCCTCTTACCCGAGAATTCAGAGAAACAGTAATGCTACGGGCAAAACAAGATCCGGATTTCCGCCAGGAACTCATTGTTGAAGCAACTAACGCTTTTCTCGACGGTGATATTGACACGGGAAAACGGCTGATTCGGAATTATCTGAATGCAACTGAAGCGTTTCCATCTATCGCCGGGGAGCTGAAACAGAATGAAAAAAGCATCCGTCGTATGATTGGTCCCCGAGGAAATCCGACCTTGAAAAATTTCGCCAACCTTTTGAATGCGTGTAAGCGTCGTGAAAGTTTGGAGCTCCGTGTATATCGGTAATAAAAATTTATTGGGAATGCGTGATCTTTGTCATCGGGCCAAGACACGAGGACATTCTACCAAACCCTCCCAAAGGCATTGCGGGCAGGTCGTGAGTAAGGTACGCCATTCCCCGTCCTTGGCAAGGGAGCCAAGCGCGTGGTGCACGTATTCGCCACTTCCGAGATCGTCATAGTCGTCTGGAGCATAGTATACGTGGAGAATGGGGGACGTCCATCAGTAAGTAAATAACTTTTATGCACAGGCAAGGCCAGCATAGGATTACAGCCCGGTTGAACACCCTGGAAGGGAACCCTAGTGACATGCGCTCCGCTGTCGTAAACGAATTGCACGGGGTAAAGATTGAATTAGCCGCGGACATACAAAGACTGACGCAGACATGAATTTCATGGGGTAAGAATTGAAACCGTGCAAATCCTGTGTCGCTGAAAGCGCCCCGTGTCAGAAAAATATTAGACGTGGATAAAGAAGAGAAAAAGAATTTTTGACACGGATTGCACGGATTAACACGGTGTTTTTTAGTGCCGAAGGAATCAAGACCTCTTGATTCATCCGGCATTACATCCCGCTGAAGCGGGAGAAAAAACCATGATGAAGTATCAAGAGCTGACTCATCAAGTCATTAATGCTGCTTATCAGGTGCACAAAGTTTTAGGGTATGGTTTTTTAGAAAAAGTATACCAGAATGCGCTGATGGTTGAACTTGCGAAAAGAGGGATTCGGGCCGAGAAAGAGAGACCCTTGAAGATTCATTATGAATCCGAGGTTGTTGGAGATTATGTTTGCGATATTGTGGTGGAAGAAAAGGTCATATTGGAGTTAAAGGCGGTAAAAGAAATCAAGGATATCCACGAAGTGCAGTTGGTCAACTACTTGAAAGGGACAGGGATTGAAGTGGGGTTGTTGATAAATTTTGGTCCGTCGGTACAGATTAAAAGGAAAGTGCTTGATGCAACGAGGACTTGAGCATTTTGCCCGGAGGGCTTGGGTGGTGTAAGAATTTTTTTACGAAATTCTTGCAGCAAACAAAAGAATTGAAACCGTGCAAATCCTGTGTCGCTGCAGGTGACCCGTGAGGGGGGACGCCCTTAATATTCTACGTTTACAAAAAGATGGCGATAAGATAAACTACAACGTATTCCTATATTAGCCTGGCTTGACGCACCTGGTGTTTTACAACACATCATGATAAGGGGGATTGATCCGGAGTCTGGGAGTGTCCCTTACAGAATTAGCCCGTCGAATTGGAATCAGTGTCCCGGCGGTCGGCTATTCTGTAGAGAGGGGAAAGGCAATTGATAGAGAGAACAAATTTCACCTAATAAAGACACTAACTTAAAAACTTAAGGGCGTCTCGCTTCCACAAAAGAATCAGACCCTGTGGCGCGTGATTTTATCGAACCCATTCAATGCTGATTAGATGACCGACCTTCTTGAACTCGGGATCGCCAGTTACAAGTATGGCTGAGTGTTCTAATGCACAGGCTAAAGCAAAACAATCTGCGTATGAGATGGGATATTCTGCTTTGAATTCTGCCGCCTTATAGACCAGAGGCTCCGGAACCGGGAGAATCTTGAAGCCCAATTGATGAACTCGGCCCAGTATTTCCACCTTCTTCTGGTCACCAAATCGCCTTTTTGTCATGTAAATGATTTCGCCGAGATTGATCACGCAAATAAGTCGATCCAGCCGCTGTTTTTCTGCACCTTGTAAGATTCTTGCAACAACTTCGGCTCCCTTTTCTTTTTGAAAAAATGCAAGAAGCGCGTGACTATCAAACAGGTAACTGGATGTCATTGAACAAAATCCTTCCTTCTTTCTTTCAGTAGTTCCTCGGATAATGAAGGGGTTGCCGGGAGACAGCCTATAGCCTCTTTTACAGGATCTTTAGACGGTGGCACGAGATAAATAAGATTACCGTATTCAAAAATCTGAATTTCACAGCCCGGCTGAATGCTGAATTTCTTTCTTATTGAAACAGGGATCACGACCTGGCCCTTGCCCAAAACTTTAACTGATTGCATTTGATACTCCTATGTTAAACATTTCTTTAAATCGTATAACCTTTTAATTGGAATGTCAACCACAGAATAGTCCGCAGATTACACGGAATGAGGACCCTGTGTGGAGAATGGGGGACGTCCATCAGTAAGTAAATAACTTTTATGCACAGGCAAGGCCAGCATAGGATTACAGCCCGGTTACTCCCTGGAAGGGAACCCGGTTCAACTGGGCAGGAAGGCCTGCATATTCATAGTGATTTTGGATTCCACTCATAGGACCAGTCTATTCTGTGCTCAGGGTTATTGCGTGGGATGAAGGTCCCCAAGGTGACGGCCATGAAATGGGTTGCCAGGCCTTTGTTTATTGTTATAATGTGGCTCTGGCAAGTTTCTGGGAAACAATGGCATTCAACGACACTCCGGCCCTGTCATAATGGGGGACGGGACGCTGGTAAAAAAGTAAGAATTTCAAAGGTCTTTTCGTGTTTGTCCCAATATCCATATAATATTGTCGATGATTTCGGCCGTTAGTATTTTGGGGAGGGTACCGATCTTTTCGATCAAGCGACCTTTGTCAAGCACCATAACATGGGTACATCTTGCCAGACTCGATCTTGGAAGATTTGCTTCCCCTTTCTTTAGAAGGACGTTCCCCGGGATGTGGGCATGTTTTATCTGCTTCGTAAGAGGAACAACTACAACCGTATGAAATTTACTTCTATTGATAGAATTTCGTTGCACTATGATCACCGGCCTTTTGTTCGCCGGCTCTGATCGTTTGGATCGGGAAAGTCTGGCCCAAAAGATATCACCCTGAGAGATTACCATTTCTCCTCCTCTTCATGGATAGCGCTGATGTCAAGCATTTCCTCGGCTAATATGCCGTCCTTAGCTGCTATTTCCGGATCACCATAAGCCTCGTCGTATATTTGGGTGATCTCATCATCTTCAATATCTCTTAATCTTTTGTCCATTTGTTCAACGACAAAACGACTTCTCGACTTTCCCATCTTCCCAGCCCATTCGTCCAGCCTTTTGAGAAAGGCGGGTGGAACAGTGAGGGCAATCTTTTGGGTAGACATAATCACAACCTCCTTGGTGTCATAAATTGTATTACCAATTATACATACCATTACTATAGATGTCAAGCATTCCCTTTTGCCGTCATTAGGGTGAAAGACGCTAAGGAGTGCCTGAACGAAAACTGAGTGCATAAAAAGAGACCTGTCTTACATAAAAACAGATAACCATCCCTCCCTACAGCGTTCGAGTTTTCTGATGAATAGTCTTTTCTATATGTTATCTTCTTCGCGCCTCTGCGTCTTTGCGCGAGACCTTTTTTTTCAGGGAGACAAAAAATGAAATTTAATTTAATGATCTTTCTTGTATTTGTTTTTGTTTTCCTGATGATGCAGCCGTTATCCGGATTCTCTGAATTAATTGCGCCGACTCGAACGCTGGATGGCCGGCAAACACTTACGGGGCGACTATCGGTATTTAGTGAGCCCCCTGATCTTTCTGTTTTTTTAGACGGCGTCAACATTGGAAAAACGCCGGTCATCTTAAAGGAAGTAACCTCCGGAGCCCATACATTGCGGGTGAAAGGAACCGAAAAGGAAATTATCGTCCCGCCGGGAAAATCCCTTCAACTGAGTTTCTTCAAAGATGTCCTCATTGAAATCCCCGAGAAAAAGCCTCACGAAGCTACACAACCAAAATCAGAAGAAAAAAGGACGATCCAAGAACAGAAACCGGAAAGTTCTAACAAGGACAAGGAACAAGATAATCCTCTCTATTGGCCCATGAATCCCCTCGGCCCTATTGCAGAGTAAGGGGTCTCGCGCCCCGCTTAAATAAGGGCAGGGGTCAGGTTTCGGGGGTCCGGAGGCCGGTTTTTATGTTGCAGCCTTGGCAAGTTTCTGGGAGACAATGGCATTCAACGACACTCTGGCCGTCGCAGCTTCGATAGCAAGGGCGCGGTGCAACCGCCGATCAATTCTCACATTGAATTGTCCGCTGTATTCCTTCCTTGCCGGTGCAACGGGAACGGGTTCC
>CAZBGF010000150.1:0-5181 GCA_964491255.1 uncultured Verrucomicrobiota bacterium | reverse complement strand
ATGTAGGAAAATCCTATTTATGGGTCAATCTGCTCGGACTCTATTGAGCCTGAATCAATATTTCATGCCCGTCATTGTTCACGCTTGCGGCTGTAGGCTATTGACTAAAACTGGCATGGTTTAAGTTATAATTCTGTAAAATAACTGAAAATCGGATCGTAGAGCCGACGCTACACTATTTTCGTAAACCCACAAATCGTTTATTATAAACAGTTTGCGTTGTAGATGCCGCTCTATGAGCGGCTTTCACAATTTGTACTTTCAACAATTTTTCAGAAGTCTATATTCAAGTCTTAAAGGAGAATCCGGCGGCTGCCGGATTTACCTGTTGCTGATCGGCCAAAAATGACCAATATCCTTGAAATTGTTACCAAAAATATCCTGAAAATGAATCATGAACTGTGAACAGATCCCCATGAAGCAGGGTAAATTTCAGGTCTTAGCCCGATTCCTCTACCCTTACCGGTGGCAGATCGCGGGGCTGATTGCTCTTACAGCGGTCATTTCGATCCTTGCCATGCTCCTTCCTCTCCTGATCCGGGCGGTAATAGACCGTGTGATTACAGCAGGTGACCGCTCACTGCTCTTTACACTCGGAGCTTTCATGTTTGCTGTTCCGCTCATTAATGCTGTTTGCGGTTTTATTCAAGTTCTGGGTATTACCCTTATGGGCCAGAAATTCGTTATGGCCATTCGTTGCGCTGTGTATAAACACCTTATGTGCATGTCTATACGCTTCTATGGCAAACACAGCGTAGGAAAACTGGTGAACCGGCTGATGGGCGATGGTGAAATCCTCCAGCAAATGCTGTCTGTGGGGAGTATTCAGGTAGTTTCGGATTTCGTGTGCTCAGTCATTGCCATAAGCATTACATTTACCTTGAACTGGCGACTGGCCTCTTTGCTCCTTTTGATCGTACTGCTCTTTGTGATCAACTATAAAAGCAAAATCTCAAAGATTCGACGCGCTACACGCAGTTACCGTGGAGCTGAGGACCGGGTCGCGGGCGGCATCCAGAACCGGCTGGTTGCCGATCTGACCGTTAAGACCTACGGAACAGAAAGCCGGGAACACAACATCTTCTGCCACCAGTCGGACACGAGTCTCGGCCTTGCCGAGGAGAGTCAGAACGCCGCGAACATTTTCAATAAGAATACCATGTTTCTGCGTGATATGGGCCATATTGTCATATACTTCCTGGGATGCGCCATGGTGCTTCGAGGAGATGCCAGCTACGGCGACGTGGTTGCCTTCACTGCCTATGCCATGCAACTCCTGTGGCCGGCAGTCCGCTTCTCACTGCTTGCTCAACAGATCCAGGATGCACGGATATCAATAGACAGGCTCTTCGAACTGCTTGAGGAAAAACCGGAAATAATTTCCCGCCCCAACACCGTTGCAATCAGCCATGTTCAGGGTAAAATTGATTTCAACCATGTCTTTTTTCACTATGAGAAAGGCCGCCCTGTGTTGCGTGACATAGACTTCCACGTCGAACCCGGGAAAACAGTAGCACTGGTAGGCCCTACGGGTTGTGGAAAGACTACCATACTATCACTTGTGATGCGTTTCCTTGACGTAGTGAACGGAACTATCTGCATTGACGAAATCGATATCCGAGACATGGATATCGCCTCGCTGCGTAATCAATTCGGTATTGTACTGCAGGAATCACTGCTTTTCAATGTGAGTATTGCGGAAAACATACGTTACTCCCGCCAGGACGCGTCCATGGAACAAATCCAAGCAGCAGCAAAAATAGCGGAAATCCATAACGATATTCTTTCTCTTCCTCATGGCTACGACTCGGAAGTACAGGGCCGTGATATAAACCTGTCTGTGGGACAGAAACAGCGGATAAGCATTGCGCGCGCAGTGCTCTCGAATCCGGCCATTATCATCATGGACGAAGCCACCAGCGCGTTAGACAGTGAATCCGAGAGAGCCATACAGATCGCCATGAACAGATTTCTCGTGAACAGGACTTCATTCATTGTGGCTCATCGGCTGAGCACAATTCGAAACGCGGACCGTATAATTATGATTGATAACGGACGAATCCTGGAGATTGGAAATCACGACGAGCTCATGGCGATTACCAACGGCAAATATCAGGACCTTTACAATAAGCACGTAGGCAAGGGGATTATCAGTGATGAGTAACGGGCAAAGAAAAACGCGAAACGAATATCGCAAGATGCCGTACAGGCCTTCGCGGAAAAGGCCTGACCATCAAACCGGTTCTCCGTCTCTTTTCTTCCGCTTTCTGAAAAGGTACCTGGTTCCCCACAGAAAGATGATCGCGTTGTCTATTCTTCTTGTAAGCATGAACACCTGTTCGATTTATCTCCAAGCCTACTATGGCCGAATCGTCGTTGATCACATCCTCGTCATTGCACCTGAGAGCAAACCGGGTGAAAGTGTTTCCGGCCTGAAGACGAGTATCCTGGCAGGGAACCGGACACGCGTATCTCAACGTTTGCCGGAAAGGGGAGGCCTTTCGAACAAAGAGCAGGCTGCCAATTCTTCACGCCGGCCGCCGGGGGCAATGGGAAAGCTTATGAGTATCTTCGTTGTCTACCTACTGACTGTCTTCATCTTGAACCTTGCCAGACGACTGGCTGGGCGTGTCAACAATCATCTTTCCCGACATATCACCAGCCGAATCCGTGAAGATATACATCATAAGATACTGTCCCTATCAAGTTCATATCATAAGTCATACCCACCGGGCAGACTGATGGCTCGCATACTTTCCGACGTGAATGTTGTGCAAAAACAGATGGTCATCACCATCCTGACTGTGAGCAGTTACGTAGTGATGTTTCTGGTTGGCTCGGTTCTGGTCATTGTTCTGGAGTGGCGCGTTGCGCTTTTCGTACTCTGTGCCATCATTCCCTACACCTTTACGATTCGTAAAATACGTCCGAAAATCCAGAGGGTTAATCAGGAAGCCGCGCACACGAATGCTTGTCTATGGGGTCTGGTCTCGCAGAAACTGGACAGCATACGTGCTATTCTTGCGTACGGACGTGAACGATATGAGCAATTGAATTTTCACCGGCTTTCTTCTTGTTTTCTGCGTGACATCCTGCATCAAGAGAGGCTTGGCGCAGTCTTGAACCGTTCCGCCCAGATCATTACGAGCATGACCACGGTCGGCATCTTCATATATTGCACAAACCGTGTTCTTGACAACTCCATGACGCTCGGCACAATGATGTACATATACGGAGCGTCAGCCAGCCTTTTTGCGCCGGTATATGGATTGACACAGATGTCTCTGAAAGTTACGAAACTGCTCGTAGTTATGCGGCGTCTGGCGCAGGTCATGGATGAACCACTGGAGATAAAGGAAGCTCCCTCTGCGGTGGATTTCCCGGCCCACCTGAATTCCGGGATCTCTATGCACAAACTCACCTTCAGCTACTCCTCTGAGAGAGAACCCGTATTGCGGAATGTAAATCTCACAATTCCCGCGGGACAATGGGTATGCATTATGGGATCCAGCGGGTCGGGAAAAAGCACATTACTTCATCTCATCTCCCGCCTTTATGATCCTTGCTCCGGGCAGATTCTCATAGACGGCATTCCCGTCTCAGGCATCAAATTCGCATCCCTCCGCCGCCACATGGCACTGGTGCCACAGGAAGCCCAAATCTTGAGCGGCACTGTCCGGGACAATATCACTTACGGTTATCCGGATGCTAAACCTTCCGAAATCATAGCTGCGGCACAAGCGTCGGACAGCCACGATTTTATTATGGAATTACCTGTGAAATATGAGACCATAATAGGCGAAAAGGGCGTGACTCTCTCAGGCGGTCAACGTCAACGTATATCCATTGCCCGTGCGCTGTTGACCAAACCTGAAGTGCTTCTGCTTGACGACTTCACGTCAGCACTAGATGCCCATACTGAGCGCCGGGTACAGGATACCATTACCAGGCTTATGCCCGGTAAGACAGCCGTTGTCGTTTCCCAGCGCGTGTCAATGGCAATGCGCTGCCACAAGATTTGCGTGCTTGATAATGGAGTCATCAGTGAGACTGGCACACATGAAAAACTCATTGCTAAAGGCGGATTTTATGCGCGTCTGCATGCGCAACAGACCGAATAAGCGTTTTCATACGAAGAAGTTTAAAGTTATAAGTTGTAAGTGCCTGCCCGCGGAACCGCCCTCCGGGCAGGTTGTCACTTTATGCCTATCTGAACAGACATTATGAAACTAACACGACTATCAGATGTCCGTACTCTTCTTGAACAACTGAACATCTACCCGGCAAAAAAGCTGGGCCAGAATTTCCTGGTTGACTTCAATATTCTTAATATCATTCTCGATACGGCGCGCCTGAATCCTGAGGATGAAATTCTGGAAATAGGAGCAGGGCTCGGGGTTTTGACAGATCCGCTTGCGCGTATTGCACGCAGGGTCGTTATCGTTGAAAAAGATAAACGATTATGGCCCTGGCTGAAATCCCGGTATGAACAGACCAGTAACGTTGAATTGATTTGCGCCGATATGATGAAACTTGATAGTGAAGCGCTTATCGAATCAGGCATCAATAAGGTTATCTCTAATCTACCTTATTCGGTCGGAAGCGCCATCCTGGTCAATTTTCTTAAAACCAGGAGACCTCCCGAACAGATGACTGTTACACTGCAACTGGAAGTAGCAAAACGACTGATTGCTGATCCCGGCCAAACTGATTTCGGACTGCTCAGCTTATGGAGCCAGTTAATCTATGATATCAAAATCCGAAAGATTATCAGTCCTGCCTGTTTTCACCCATCACCCAATGTCAAGTCAGCGATTATTCAACTGGTACGTCGTGACACTCCTGTTGTCGAATTGATCAGCAAAGATTATTTCTTTGATCTAACAAAATTCGTATTTTCCCAACGTCGAAAACAGTTGAAAACCATTTTCCGTCACGCGCCTCAAAATATGAACCTGTCTACAGAACATGTTATGAAAATTTTCCGTAAACTCCAAATGGACCCCGTTTCTCGACCCGGAACGCTTTCAGTAGCCCAGTGGTGCCATCTCGCTAACGCGCTTTACTCGCATGAGTAATCAGTTATGGTAACTATCACCTGAATTTTGCACATATGAGAAGGAGGACAGGCATTCCTGCCTGTCATTGTCGGGCAAGAATGCCCGACATCCTTCAGCCCAA
>CAZBGF010000149.1:0-5194 GCA_964491255.1 uncultured Verrucomicrobiota bacterium | reverse complement strand
TCAGGTAATATGGTAAATACAATAGCCGCTTATTTGCAGTCGGCAGGGATAGGTATTTCCTACGGTGTTTCTACGGGTAAGGATGCGTTGATTCTCACGCCGGTCAAAGAATTCCTGGCCATAGCTGCTAAGGACAGACGCACGCGGTTAATCGTACTTTATATAGAACCCGGTGGCACGTATGAACAGGATGCCATCGAATGGGCGCAGAAAAACAGATTCAGGAAACCTCTGCTCGTTTACGTAGCGGGACGTTTTGCGGAGAACAAGACGATTTCTCTGGGACATGCAGGGGCAGTGGTAGAAGGAAAAAACACTTCTGCATCAGCTAAGATGGTTTTGTTTGATGAGTATTTCGGTCTTCCAGTCTTTGATGCTGACGAGCGAAAGAGCTTTGCCCATAAACTTGCCGAAAAGAAGCGAGGCGTTCGCGTTAATACTCTACACGACCTGGTGCCTGCAGCGGCGGCTTTAATGACGGAGCTCAACATAAAACGTGATTTTACTCCAAAAGATCTGCTCACGCTCAAGCCATGGATTGCCAACATGGGACAGTTCGCCCGCAAGTTGCCGCATGACCTTGTTCCACGCGTACAGACGATTATGGAACCGTATGGCTCTATGATGAAAAAATATGTCAAATCCAGTCTGGGCAGAGTCCCGACCCGCCAGCCAATGTGCAATGCGTCTCACGCATCCTCTAACGACGGCGCAACACCGCGAGTCTACGGTTATTCACTGCTTAACCTGATGAAAACGGGCTCATTCGCGGAATCTATTCTGCTTTACTGGATGGGCTCACGGCCCAGACATTCATTCGAAACGAAGTTATTTGAGATGTGCCTGACTGCAGCGCTGACAAATGGACCGGGTACGATCTCCGCTCAGGGCGCAAAACTCTCCGCTTCCGCGGGAAACGAGCCGAACACTGCCATGATGGGCACGTTGGCCAGCATCGGGATGGTCCACGGCGGCAATGGAAAGAAAGCCGCACAACTTCTCATAGATGTGTTCGGAAACACAAGCCTTACAGAACCATATGATAAGAAACAAGGGATGAAACTCGACAGGATAGTCAAAAATTATGTTTCCGACTTCAAGAACAAAAAGACAACGGCAAAAGACGCGGGCATTGATTATGAAAAGATTCCCTGTCTCGGACATCCAGTATTCAATACCGCAACAGTCAATTACGATCCTCGCGAACGAGTGATTGCGGCTTATCTGAAAGAGAACGGCATCTACAACGTCTTTTTTGATTTCTATCATCGTCTATCTCATGAACTCATGACCCAGCAGGCCACCAACAAGGTCCATGCAGTTAATGTTGACGCAGCGCTCGCCTGTGTGCTGACGGCTATTGCATGGCCTCTCCTGAAGGAAAAGAAAATCAGCGTGAAACGGGCTGTAGATTTGCCGTTCCTCGCGTTTGCTCTTGGGAGAGTGGCTGGAGGAGCAGGCGAATATCTCGATCATCGCGAAAACGGCTCGCCCATGGATATGCGCGCGCCCGTTTCGGAATGCCGATTTATCGGACACATTCAAGATTGACCATTACGCAGTATTCATAATTTTTAATAGATAACAGGATTCTTAAATCAGTCCCGAAGCGGGGCAACTTTAAGGAAATCGGTCATTCTTGGCCGATCAGCAACAGGTAAGAATGCCTGTTCTCCTTTAAGATGCAATTCGATTAATTCATTTTAAAATTCCTAAGCATTAAATTAGTCCCGAGCGCGCTTCGCGCCTCGGGAAACTTTTTCTGTAGCCGCCCCACCATGGCTCGCCGAAGCTTCCCAGCAAAGGCGGCTCCGTTGGGGCGACGTAGAAAACACCGCGGCAATCCGGCAGTTGCCGGACTGTGGCGGAAAATTCATGAACATCAAAATTATTTTCCTTTGGGGAAAAGCATACTGCCAAAAAAAAGGAGACTATCACAATGAACTCGATGATTGAAAAAGCACGGCAAAAGGCTTTGGACATTTTGAAACCATCACAAAAAGACATGGAACATGGTCTCGAACTCCATAAGAATGCAATCGTATTCGACGCTTATGGTTTCTCGCCGACCTCTCCGATTGACGAGGATATATGGGCCAAAGCAATAAACGATGGGGCTGATTCTAAAGAACAGCAAGATCTTAAGGAAGAAATGTCCATGACTCGCCATGTAAAAGACCCGGATTTACAAAAAAAATACAAAGAAGCATGGGAAGCATCAGGCGTCACATGTGTATTTCAGAATGCTGGCGCCGAGGGAAACAACATTGCACATCTCATCAAACGTTTTGCCCGGTTCACGTATGTAGCGGACAGCATGACCGGGTGTCTGAAACGTACGGTTTTTCCAAAAGATATCGAACAGGTGAAAAAAGATGGGCTCCATTGCCTTTACTATTCAGCCAACGGTGTTCCGCTCACCCAGCAGTGGAATACTGTGAAAGAAGAGTTGGGGTTTATACGGATATTCTTTCAATTCGGATGCAGAATGATGCATCTGACCTACAATCGATGGAACATGATAGGTGTAGGCTGCGGCGAAGAAAGTAAAGGCGGCTTGAGCGACTTTGGACGCGCGGTCGTACACGAGATGAATAACGTCGGCGTTATTGTAGATGTGGCTCATTCCGGACTGCAGACCAGCATGGACGCAGCGAAAACTTCGAAGAAACCTATGGTAGCAAGTCATTCTGCCTGTAAAGGACTAAATCAACACTGTCGCGCCAAAACAGACGATGTGATGCGTGCGATTTTCGACACTGATGGATACATGGGGGTATGCTGTATGCCTGATTTTCTTGGCGGCAGTGGAGATATCAACGCGTTTCTGGATCATATTGATTACATCGTAAAACATTTCGGCGCGGAACATGCTGCCATAGGCACGGATGCCGGACACAGACTGCAGAAAAGCGGGGAAAAACCTGTTAAAATGCCTGCCGTACCCGGACGCACGGTATTCCGGTCGTTATGGCCTGAAAACAGTTTCAGCAATGAGTATCAACAGGGAAACCAGATACTTAGTATGGCCTGGACTAATTGGCCGTTATTTACTGTCGGACTGGTTCAGCGCGGACATTCGGATGAGAACATTATGAAAATTCTGGGCGGCAATGTATTGCGAGTGGCACGCGCGGTTATGCCGGACAGCCTTCCCTTCGCCTCATCGTGACAAGCTCAATCAGTCTGACGGAACTCTTGCCACTCCGGTTCGTTCTCGAAAATCCATTTGTAATAGTCTGTCCCTTTCAACTCGCTTGCAGCCGCTTCGTCGATAACAATCCGACAACTTGGATGCATTTGCAAAGCCGAAGCTGAAATCATAGCCGTTATCGGGCCTTCGACCGCCTTAGCCACTACACACGCCTTTTCGCGACCAGTGGCGAGAAGAATGCAACGCCGGCTTTCGAGTATTGTTCCCACTCCCATTGTGATGCCGCGCTTTGGCACGAGATCCGGAGACTCAAAAAGCTCTGCGTTCTGTTGGAGGGTGGTTGGCGTCAGAGCCTTCTCACGTGTCCGAGACTTCAGCGCCGACAATGGCTCGTTGAAACCGATATGTCCAGCCGCGCCTATACCAAGCAATTGCAAGTCGATCGCTCCGCATTCTTCAATCATCTGTTCATAGCGCCTGCATTCACCCGGTAAGTCAGCGGCCATACCATTCGGCACGTGTGTATTCCTCAAATCGATATTCACCAGTTCAAACAAATGTTTATTCATGTAATACCGATACGAATGCGGATCGTCCGGCGGCAAGCCAACATACTCATCGAGATTAAAAGTGCAACACAAGGAAAAATCCAGATTTTCCTCATGGTTCATGCGTGCCAGTTCCTGGTATACGGCTTCCATAGTACGGCCTGTTGCCAGGCCAAGCGTCAGTCTGGGTTTCTCCCGCAACGACTTAGCTATTAACGAGGTTACAAGCCGTACGGCAGACTTTTTATCTTTTTGAATAAGAACTTCCATGTTTTCTCCTCTTATATCCGCAATCCGCATTCTTTCAGATGCATGTTGGCGACCGAAAACTCCGGAACCGGCTGATCTTTATACTGCCTGTTGATCCGAATCCATTTTTTTAAAACGAAAACCTTGCCGTCTTACTGTGAATACAATATGATCTGAATCGGATAGGGTCAAGATCGAAAACAGCCGGATGATTACGGGAACCTGCATAAAGCTGGTTGACAACATACTTTTTTTTGTAATCTCTCAATAAGTAAGTTAATTCCTCTGAAAACCCATAGCACCGAAAAAAACAACCTGAAGGTTGAACTCCAAACAATGGAAAATTATAGCAATGCGCTGTTTGGAATTCACGCTGTAGCGTGTCCCTTTTCAGCGTAATCAACTTATTGAGAACTTACTTTTTTTTCTCTTGCAAACGCGAGAAAAACAGCTATTCTACTTTCCTTGATTTTGTGGGGGAGTAGCTCAATTGGTTAGAGTCCCAGACTGTCGATCTGGTTGTTGCGGGTTCGAGTCCCGTCTCTCCCGCCAGCCTTCGTTAAACAACAAAACCCCTTGTTAATCGCCTTTTAGCCAATGTTTATAGGACTTTTGTGAACATCCGTTGTTTGCAGCGTGTCTACTTCTGTCCTCTACTGCTCTCTCCGGTTCTATGCGTTAAAGTGTTTAGAAAGCACACAGAAAGCACACAAGCTGTGTCGGGCGGCTGCAATATTGTATGTATGCCGGTACGGAAGCACCGTTTCAGGGTAATTTTCTTGGGGACAAGAGAGGAAAAAAAATGGACATGTAATGAAAATCATCCCTTTGACAGGCCGTTCGTCGCGAATGTCTCAACCTCTTCCAAATCAAAGCGTACCTTCCGCAGGCTGTAATGGAGTGGGTGCAGGATGCCGCGTCTGACATATCTGTACACTGTCTTTGGATGGCACGACAGAATCTCCGCCGCCTGCTTCACAGTACCTAGCCGTCTGTTGCTTCTCCCTGACTTCTGACGGCAGGCTTTGAGAATTTCTTGGCGCTGTTCGGCCGCAACCGTTGCGTCGTTTTGCAACAGCACTTTTATTGATTGATATATCTCCGCCTTCACTCTGTCATCTCCGATAATTTTACATATTCACCACAATATCATCTCAAACCCCATCCCTTTTGAAAATGGATACGTTTGGGATAGTTCTCTATGAGGAATACGATGTCCTCTTGAAAGTCGTCGATTGTCCGC
>CAZBGF010000148.1:0-5194 GCA_964491255.1 uncultured Verrucomicrobiota bacterium | reverse complement strand
GTGATTCACTGAATATTTACCTGCTTCAGGTTTAAAATCAGGGTTTTTCAGGACTGACTTTATTACGATGTTTTTCAAAAAATGATAAAGGAACTTCCACCTCTGGATTGAAGAGATCGCCTTCAGCGTAATTTTGAAGCTGTCTCATCAGATACTGGATTTCGATATCGGAAGTAGGATATGATTCCCACACGAGTGAAAAGTTGAATGTGGTAATCAAAATGCGTCCGCCACCAGCTTTAACTTCGAATAGATGACCTAGATTGCAGCACGTTTTATAGCTTGAAATCGCTCGAATAATAGGCTCAATCTTGACCGGCCAAATATCCAAATCGATTACCGGAGTGGTTTTCAGCATGCTGTAGAACTGAAGATCGCAGAAACGTTCGTGTGGAAAATTTCCCAAAGCCGGATGGTCCTTGACCACTGTTCCCGAACACCCTTCAGTCGAGGAGTTCCAGCCGATTGATTTGAATGATGAATAACGTTCCTTGAAAATACCGGAAGCCATCAGTATAATGCGTCCGCCATCGGCTAAATGTTCAAAAAAGGAATCATCTATTCTGTTTATGATTTTCAGTTGTTTATTTTTGCCGTCGGGGTTCGGTTGGAAATCGCCCTGAAGATTAAGGTTGCTCGAAAATTTTTTGTCCGGTGTTGGGAAAAGCCAGAAATCCCAATGGTTGACGCTATAGATTTTTCCTGCTTTAAGTTCCGCTTTCAGTACCGCTCGCAACGGTTTTTCGACACGCTCCGGCTTGATCCGGAAACGGCCAACCCGATCAGCGGCGCCTGTTGGGAACGATATATCGCTGATCAAGCCTTTGTCCAAAAGCTCGGCGTTATCGGCTGTTTCAAGTCGCCAGAAAATTTTGCCACCGCTTATAGGTTCCCGGCCGTAATGAGACAGCCACATTTCGATCGGGATATCTTCAAAAGTCCAGTAGCATCGATATAGATAATCCTTGTCAATAAGCAGTACGGTTTCGGCGTTACTTTGGCAGAATTCTTTCGCCGAAACATTTTTAGGGTCGCCGAAATCATCCCAGATACCCTCTACTGCCTCTTTCAAGTCTTTGCCCAGCCAAATTGCATAACCTTTAATCCCGGGATTCCGGCGTGCGCGCTCAATTCCGATTTTCCGTTCGAGGGCCTGCATTTTCTGGGAATTTTTCACAAATATCGGCAGTAGATCGCTCATGCCTTTCTCCTGGGCTACTTGTTCCGCATATTCAATGAAGAATGGTCGTAATGCCGATTTATTATACTTCTCCTTGAGCGCGGAGTCCGGATAAGAAGACCACCAGCGATATTCGTGGAGAACTACCGGTTTCCGGCAAACATCGAGTTTTTCGGGCATGCAGGTAAAACCGCCGGCCATTTCCAGGATATCTGTTTTGTCGCGCTCGGCATCGCTGCGGTCGATTCCCCCTGTGGTGGCGAAAAGCCGCGTTGAGTCAATGTCTGCCGTCATTTGACGGAGATGTTCGATCTTTTGGCGGACGATGGGGTCATGGCCGTATCTTTCGGCGACCACAGAATAGATCGCCACTGAAGGGTGGTTATACAATTGACCGATTACTTTTTCAATATATTCCTTTTTCGCGTAACTTTGATCACCCGAATCAGTAAGTTGAATAGGATAACATTGGATAATAATCCCCATTTCGTCAGCCATTTCCAGGTATTCCCGATGAGGAACGCTGTATAGGAAATCAACATAATTGAATCCATAAGCCCGGGCCTGCTTGATGTCTTTTTTCAGCATTTCAGGTTCAAGATAAGGCGATAACGTATGCACATAAAGCTGGTCGTCGCCATAACCGCGGAGAAAAACAGAATGTCCGTTGAGCAGAATCTGCTGCCCGTCAACGGCAAATTCCCGCATTCCAAATCGCTCGCTCGTCTCGTCAACTGTCCGGTCAGTCTGGTCGAGAAGAGTGATCTCCGTCCGATAAAGATATGGGGTTTCCGGAGTCCAAAGCATTACACCACTTATCGGCACCGCGAATTTGATCATAGAAAAACATTGACCGGAATCCAGCGCGGTTTCCAGCGCACCGGCAGTTTTGCCATCGGGCCCGAAGATATTGACTTTCAGTTTCATCGCGTTCCCTGGTTCGCCAGATAACCGGACATTGAATTCTGCCTGTTTGTTCTTTATATCCGGAGTAATTAATACCCGTTCTATATACGACGATTCTTTTGCTTCCAGCATCACGTTCCGGTAAATCCCACTCCAGGTGATAATATTGAATGTCCCACCCTCAACCGTGTTCATGAGACGAGACCCGGTATTTGGATATTCTGAAATACGGACGGTCAGAATATGACGGTGCCCGGGATCGACATACGATGTAATATCATGGGAATGTTCTAAAAAACTACCCTTGTGTATCGCCACAAAATTATCGTCGACCCAGATTTCAGCGAGTGGATGGGTGCCCCCGAAAGAAAGTCGTATAATCATATCCCGCCATTCTTCGGGAATAAATATCTCTTTCCGATACCAGCCGGTACCGAAATACGATTTTTTCTCTATGACCATTGGCGGAATGCCTTTGGATTGGCATAAGGGCGTGCAGTATTGGTCATCGCCGAATCCTTGCGCCTGCCAGGCGCCCGGCACTTGGATGATATCCTTGAAATTCTTGCCGCTGCCATACCATTTCTCAGCAAGGCCTCTATCATTCGGGTCTAAACAGAACGACCACTTCCCAGACAAGTTTTTCTCTAACCTTTTTCTTGTCGTCATCATTCCCTCCTTGAACTCTTTTGTCATTTCAGATTAGGTCTTAGATTTAACACGTTTATTGCACGAACAAAGCCGAAACAAAAAAGGAATTAACCACGAAACACGCGAAATACACGAAAGAAAGAAAAAAGAACCACTGATAGATTTGGAGCCACAAAGGATAATGAATAAAAATCAGCCAAAGATATTTGAAATTTTTTGACAGGATAAACCCAGGCTTCGCCCAAGCTACGCCGGGCACGGCAGGATAAACAGGATAGACTGAATTGAAAGAATAACTGCGAAATGATATCCTCTCCATTGACCATAACCCCTTTTGTCAAATCTGACACCGAATGTTCGGGGTCAGATTTGACAAACATCGTGTTCAATCCTGATCATCCTGTAATCCTGTCTAAAATTCTTAGTTTTTTCAGGATTTTGTCTTTCAAAGGCTTTTCGGAGAACATCTAACCACACCAAACCGGTGAGGACCAGGCCATGTGCCCATCCTTTTGCTTAACACGAACATAATAGAAGCTTTTTCGGGGCGCTTCCGGATCTTCCCATGTAATTTCCTGATCCAGACTATCACAACTCAGCTGATAGATATCTTCATTGTTACGCACAATAGTTATTGTTTCCAGTGTATCAGTGCCGGCAACACGAATGTAAATTTTGGCGGGTTTGGAGACCATTCCTTCTTCACCCATGCATATATTGTTTACCTTGAAATTAAGCAGAATACGGGCGCCTGTGGTGGCATAACACCGCCGCTTGCGTAAGGCGGAAAAGATTGACTCGCGTGTGAGCTCCTCTGCGAAAACAGCCGTTAATCCGCATAACGTGCGGTTAAGCTTCATCTTATCAAGACGCCAGGTGCCGGCGCTGCCAACATGAGTTCCCGAAGAAAAACCTACATACATGGGTGATCCGGTACGACCGCAATGATTGTCAGTCCCACCGATAAAACCAAACTTATGTCCACAGGCTAATCCATTCTGTATTGAAGACCCAAAACCACCGAATAAAACATGATCTTTACCCACCTCGTCTTTTTCAAAGGAGCCACGCATCTGGCAAATTTCCGCAACCTGGATTAAGTCTTTTTCATAATCCGGCCACTTAAAAACCGGAGAATTTGTGAGAATCGGGTCATTGGTATGGTGCGGAATCATGATGGCATTTCCTTTACGGATAAGTTTGAAAAGGTCTTCTTTTTGTTCTTGCGAATGCACCGGCAGTTCAAGGTCTTTGCCATAGACACAGGCATGACCAACCTGCCAACGCCATTCATATCCCAGAAGTGTTACAAACCTGCCCGGATCATAATATTTACGTGCCGCATTAACACAGCGTCCCCACCACTTGTCTCCTCCGCCGTGCTCGCTTATTGCTGTAAAATCCAGCCAGGCTTCATCACGGGCGTATTCATAAAACCGATTTTCACTGCCTATACCATCGCCCAACTCTGTATGGGCATGAATGTCTCCCCAGAATATCTTTTCTTTATCTTCAGTAAACTCCGTGCTGATTGGCGGACTTATGGCCTGATATTTTTCATCTTTAACCTCTATTCTGCTTATACCGGGCCGCGTCATAGAAAAATCGCTGATCTGCTGTTTACCCTCATCGTAAGGAGATATTACCGTATCCGTTGGTCCACGCATCTTATCATCTGGTTTAATTTTAATGGGGGAACTATAAAGACTGCTGATATTAGTGTGTTTATCTTCTGCTTTAACTCTTAGTTTAAATTTTTCACCTGCCTTCACCGTAGAAGGCCCTATGCATATGAGGCGCTCCGGGGTATTTCCCAAAACCTGTATTCGCGGGGAGCGGGCAAGTTTCCTGAATTCTTCATCCCCTTTATGATCAACAGCAATATAGAAAGGCATATCAGGGCCGGAAAGCCACTGGGCCACTGCCGGCTTTCCTTCATTGCGCTGATCGCCGATCACAACCTTTATAAACTGCGGCGCTACCAGCGCTCCATGTCTTATGACGACTTCAATGACCTCACAGGTGTAATGCTTGTGTTTTCCTTCAAGCGCATCAATACATTCAACGGAAAGTTCAATATCTGCATCACTTACTGCGCTGACACTGCCAAACGTCCAACGCACACCTGAATTATGCTGGGCATTAAAGGTAAATGGCGGAAAGATACGGATACGAGAACCAGCCTTTAATATCTGCGACCCGCAATGATAAACAACCTCCCATGTTCCTTCTTCCCGGGCATACGCCTGCTCAGGCTTTATTTCCGCCCATCCTGAAGAAATATTATCATGGTCCGGATTATGCATTAGCTTTCCTTATTTTGTAATTTCAACATCTATAGATGATTGCCTGTTTATAATTATTTTTAACAATAATAATTTCTTTTTATTGTTGAGCCTGATTTTTTTCTTCTGTAGAGGTTTTCCATTTACTGAAATTTGATTTACACTTGATATA
>CAZBGF010000147.1:0-5244 GCA_964491255.1 uncultured Verrucomicrobiota bacterium | reverse complement strand
CGCTCATCCGCCATGCAATGCAGTGACATTGCTTTTCGTGAGGGATATCCTCGAACCAGAATACTTCGTCATATTGAGACAGGTCACGAACGTGAGATATTCTCAGGCTGCACAGTTCCCGAAGATATGTAAAAAGTTGGACCGCCTTTTCTGCGGTAGCAGTCATATCAATTTCTGCGCTATGGACATCCGAGTTCATGTCTTACGACCCTTTCCGTTTGCCTTCCGAGTCCGCTTTGTAATCGTGCGATAGTTCGACTGCTTTTCCTTTACACGAAAGCCTATCTTCTTCCGAGGGGGCTCGGGCAGTTTTGGTGGGTCAATAAGATCCATGATACGGCTTAGAACGTCTACGATGGCAGAGTCATGGGTATCCAAACGGGCTTTCACTTCCCGTTCGAGAGCGGCAAGCTTGCTGGCAAGTTCGCGGGTATCCGTGAGAACGGCGCGCATGCGAATGAATGCCCTTACCACGAACACGCTCATTTGTACTGCGCGCTCGCTGCGCAGGATATTTGCGGCCATGACTGCCCCATGTTCGGTGAATGCATAGGGTGGTGTTCGGCGTCCGCCGCGTCCGCGTTTTGGCATCGCATTTTGCGATGTCAAATCCGCGAATTCCTCAGAGGTGAGTTGGAACATGAAATCTTCAGGAAAACGGTTGTGGTTCCTTTTGACAGCTTCGTTGAAGCGGAAGGTCTCCACACCATAGATGGTCGCCAAGTCAGAATCCAGAATCACTTTCTGCCCCCGGATGCTGAGAATCCGGGGAAGTGGATCGGTCGGTGAATATATAACGGGGTTCTCAGACACGATGTTTTCCCTTCCTGATCTTCGGGAGCACGACATTATCAACGGCTTCAGTCACAATTTTGGCAACAAGTGCCTGCATGGAGACATCATCAAGCGTAGCTTTGACCCGCACTCGTTGGTGAACGTCCTCCGGTAAATCGACGTGGATCTTCTTTGTTACACACCTTGTCTGTCATGAACCCTATTTCTGTAAAGCGTTAGCATCCGTCCAAAGTGTGTAGCGGATGAACATAGTACTGACGAATGGTAGACTTATACCAGAGCGAAAGCATGAATGCAAGGGTTTTGCGGCACTCGGATTCGGTTTGCTGTACGGACGTGAAGGCTGTAGGCCTGAGCGCGTCGTTTCTTTTTGCAGCGTGGCAACCAAGAGATATTCTCGCGCCCGCCTGCCCATCCACAGCGATGCGGTGCTTCGGGTGGACAACGCTGCCTGCCCGAAATGCTTCGCATATGCGATGTAGGCGGGTAGCACTGCGGTCAGGCAAAGGACTCAAAGAAACAAGAAAACTTGGCGATCTTTCCACCGCAGGCGGACAAGTGCGATCTTGAGCGAAGCGGGTGTAAGAAATCTTCGTAAAAAAACAAGGAATTGACGGATAGTATTACAGACGATTTTGATTTCTTATTCTCAAGCCCGCCTGCCCGAGACGATGGTTCGTGTCGGCCATGGATCGTCGGCCAGGGATTTTTTACCCGGCAGCGCCGGGTTATCCTGGTGACTGCAAAGTTGTTTTCTCTTTCTTGCGTTTTCTTAATGTGCAATTTGGGTTAAAAACACCGGACATTTCACTTATTATTGACATACTGCGGCCTTGTTCTTGTCATCACATATATACTCTGGTACACTTTGTTTCAGTATTAATTGTAATTGCTCAAGTGGATAGACTGAAGTGTCGGACGTTTGTACTTGCTGTGTCAGTGTTTCCAAGGTTATTATCTATTACAGTGCACTGCAATAGAGGGTAAATATGAAAATACTGGTTACAGGTTCTGCTGGATTTATTGGGTTTAATTTGGCGAACAGCTTGTTGGATGAAGGTCATGAAGTCGTTGGTGTTGATAATTTCAACGATTATTATTCCGTCAAATTGAAGCGTGCCCGGCATGCGCTTCTTGAAAAACAAGCCGGTTATTCAGGTTGCGAATCCGATATTTGCGATGTTGATGTAATAAAAAAACTTTTCGTTAAATATAAATTCGATCGTGTTTGTCATTTGGCGGCTCAGCCGGGAATCCGGTATTCGCTACAGCATCCGTTTTTGTATCAAAAGTCCAACGTGCAGGGCTTTCTGACAATTCTCGAAGCCTGCCGCGCGGCTGAAACCCCCAGGCTTGTCTATGCATCCAGTTCCAGTGTTTACGGCGGGAATCGCAGGTTACCCTTTTGCGAGTCGGATGTTGTTGACAGTCCCATAAGCCTGTACGCGGCTACTAAGAAGGCGAATGAACTCATGGCCCATGTCTATACCCATCTTTATGGAATTCAAATGATAGGATTACGTCTATTTACCGTATATGGGCCGTGGGGCAGGCCGGACATGGCTCTCTGGCTATTTACAGAAGCTATGCTCAAGGGTGAACCCATTCAAGTGTTTAATCATGGCAAGATGCGCCGTGATTTTGCGTATATTGACGATATTACCGCAGGCATAAGAAGCGCGCTGTTTACCGAAGGACTGGATCAGTATGATCTTTTTAATCTCGGTAATCACCAGCCTGAGCAGTTAATGGATTTGATTAATACGATAGCGGGTGCACTTGGAGTTCAGCCGAAAATGGAATTACAGCCGATTCAGCCGGGTGATTTAGTCGAGACATATGCTGACATTGAGAAGGCGAGAAAAAAATTACACTTTAATCCCTGCACACGCATTTCAGAAGGTATTCCCAGATTTGTCAATTGGTATCGTCAGTACCATGGGTTGATGAGGAATGGTTAATGGTTGATGTTATGATAAGTGACTAAAGTGATAAGTGAGCTAGAGTGAACTAAAGTTTCACGGACAACTTTTAACTTATAACTTACGATGGTTGATGGCTAAGATGACTGCACGGTCGGCTACAGAAAAGAAATAGAAAGACTCACTCCTGTGAATAGTATCAGAGAGATATTTGTTTTTATCAATGAAATCATCAGCAAGCGGCTTGTGATTTACCAATTGGCGCGGCAGGATTTCCGTAATCGGTATCTTGGTTCCACGCTGGGGTTTGTCTGGACGTTTATTCAGCCTTTGGTCATGGTGCTGATTCTGTGGTTTGTTTTCAGCGTGGCTTTTAAAACTGGGAGTGTTAATGGTGTTCCCTTCAGTTCATATCTTCTCGTTGGAATGGCGGCATGGTATTTTTTTTCCGAATCTCTGGGTATGTCGACAACCGTATTTCAGGAATATGCCTTTATGGTGAAGAAAGTTAATTTCCAGATTGCTGTTTTACCTATGGTTAAAATTTTGTCGTCACTGGCTGTGCACGGTATATTTTTAATCATTGTCATGGTGATTCTGCTGATTTCTCCCTGCGTTTCCTTTTCTTTCTACTGGTTTCAAACGTTTTATTATATGATGGCTCTGATAATTTTGATAATGGGCTTAAGCTGGATTACATCGTCTCTTAATGTGTTTGTTCGAGACGTGTCGTATATCGTGGGTATTCTTCTTCAGTTCGGGTTCTGGCTGAGTCCAATTGTCTGGCATACTGGAATGATTCCGGAAAAATATCACTGGTTATTGAAATTGAATCCGGTTTATTACATATTAAATGGATATCGCAGAAGCTTTCTTTATGGAATACCTTTTTGGAAAGACTATTCATGGACTCTCTATTTCTGGAGTCTGACTCTTTTCATCCTGTTGCTGGGCATTGTCATTTTCAGAAAACTGAAACCTCATTTCGCGGATGTACTGTAATTTCATGATGAGATACGCGCAATATCTTCCATAACCGCTTGCATTATCGATTTCGGTGTTGAGGCTCCTGCGCTGACGCCCACACTGACTGCGTTTCTGAACCATTGCGGATTGATTTCTTCGGCGTCCTGAATCCAGAAACTTCTGGGGTTCAGTGATTTTGATATTTCATATAATCGTTTAGTATTGGCGCTGGTTCTGGACCCGATGATGATCATGACATCATGTTTCAACGGCATGATTTTGATTTCTTCCTGCTTTTTTTGCGTGGGTTTGCAAATCGTGTTGAAGAACCTGACAACCCCCATTTCAGATTTCAATATGTTCACAATCTGAATGGCCTGGTCAAGATTTTGCGTGGATTGCACAACAATGGCTGCTTTTTTAATTCTTCTGACTGCGTTCCATGGAATCGTGTCAGCGGAATCGATAGCCAGTGCTTTACGTTTAATCTGGCCCATAATTCCAAGCACCTCATCGTGTTGACAGTCACCAATAACAATGATTCGATACCCCTGCCTGTCCATGCGTTTGACGATTTTGTGAATCTCTCGTACCATCGGGCATGTTGCGTCGACGATGCGGTAACCGCGTTTGCGAGCCCGTAACGTGATGTCATTTGAAACGCCGTGAGCGCGGATCAACAGGGATTTGTTTTTTCCGTTGCCAAGCCGTTTAATTTTCTTTATACCTGCTGATTCCATTTCGCGAATAACGGTTTCATTATGCACAAGGTCTCCAAGCATGCGTGTTTCGCCGCCTTTTTCAGCAAGCTCGCCGGCGATTTTAATCGCACGCTTGACGCCGAAACAGAATCCCGCTGATTTAGCCAGATGAACGTTCATGGATATTACCTGATTCACTTTTATGAGAATGATTTAGTACCTTAAGCATCAGGAACTGTGATAAAAAACAAGAAAAAGAGAAGAATTTCTGACAGCCTGCCCGCCTGCCCGAGACGGAGCTCAGTCCGGCCAGGGTGGGACCGCCCTGCGGCCAGGGAATTAACAGAATGGACAGAATAGTATAACACAAAAGCGAAGAAAATTTTGTTTATTTTGTTCATTCTGTCAAAAAAATTGATTGGGTTGCCACGTCGCAAAGCAAGTGGCCACTTGGTCCGGCAGATGCCGGACTGACGTGGCGGGCATAGCTCGCGTTGGTGCTATGACGCGATTAGTAATATTGTTCGCCGAAAATGCAGGATCAGAATTAGAGAGTGTCTAACGGACTGACGACCCCCATGGGCATCCTCGACACCCAACTCCTCCAGCACCTGGAAAAACACCCTTTCGGTCAGCGAGTATCCGGGTTGAAAGCCATCACTGCACCTCGTCTCTGTTGTATTCTATCAAGCAAGCATCCTATCCAACACCCTATCGCTAATCAAGCTAAACACAGCAATAAATTGCTATCGACAACGTCGTGCCGATATTTTACAATATTAAAAACAGTGTTGTATAATACTATGTTCAAAGAATTTTAAGGTAATGAATGTAGCCATATGTGAGGAAAGGAAAGACCC
>CAZBGF010000146.1:0-5247 GCA_964491255.1 uncultured Verrucomicrobiota bacterium | reverse complement strand
CTGCTGTCATCACCACGCAAGCGCAATGCTCGTCACGGCAGACTATATGCTCCGGTTTAAGGTTCCCATCTATACAGGCTTCCAATGCTGGAATCAAGTCACTATCCAATCTTGGCAGAATTGCCTGGGTTTCAGGATCGCCGAACCGACAGTTAAATTCCAGCACTTTAATACCAATATCAGTTATCATCAAACCGGCATACAATACTCCCTGATAGCGGATTCCCCGGCGTCGTAATTCCGTCAGAACCGGATTGATAATCTGGTTCTGAACCGTTTCCCGCAATTGCCGGCTATCCATCGGAGCCGGAGAATAAGCACCCATCCCGCCCGTGTTCGCGCCCTGGTCTCCATCCAAAGCGCGTTTGTGATCCTGAGATGAAGGGAGTAGAACCGCATGCTCTCCATCCACAAGTGCGATCATTGATACTTCTTCGCCTTCAAGATATTCTTCAATGAGTATACGCTGGCCTGCATCGCCAAACAATTGATCAACCATGATCGATTTAACGGCTTTTTCAGCCTGATTGCGATCAAAACATATGGCGACACCTTTGCCGGCTGCTAAACCATCGGCTTTGATAACAACAGGCATATCGGCAGATCTGATATAAGACCTGGCCTTTTCAACATTAGAAAATGACTTTGTGCATGATGTCGAAACCCCAGCAGAACACAACACATCTTTTGAAAAAATTTTACTGCCTTCGATCTGTGCCGCAGCCTGACATGGACCGAATACACGGAGTCCATCCGATTGAAATAGATCAACCAGTCCTGCACACAAGGGCACTTCCGGACCGACAACCGTTAAATCCGGCCGTTCTTTTCTGGCCCAGTTAAACAGTCCATTGACATCTTCAGCACTTATAGCCAGATTTACACCTAATTCCGCAGTTCCCGTATTACCCGGCGCGCAAAAAATGTCCGGCCGTAGAGAATCCTGCGCCAGTTTCCATGCCAATGCGTGTTCCCGTCCCCCACCACCAATCAGTAATATTTTCATATTTTAAACCTTTGTTTTCAATGTTTATTAAGAACGTCCGAAATTATTGAGTTACGTTTATCCAGAGATCTGCAATGGATAATCTATCCTTTATCAGTCGTCCTTACGGGACTTATTTTCTTCTTTCGTCACAACCCGGCGATAAATCGCCACGTTACTATTATATGTCCCTTCGTGACAAAACCTCATGTTCCGTAGGAACATTTGATAATAGACCGGCACTTCAGTGCCGGGAACAGGCATCAGTGCCTTGTTTCAGTCCCAGAGGGACGGCTGATAAGATAGCATTTTTCGCATGCATTCAGCATACAACTCAACAATTTCGGACTTTCCCTATTTATGTATTCACGTCATGAACAATAAAAACAAACCGCTCTAACCATCATGTGGAACATGAAATCAGAACTCCGGCATGTCTTTACACTCCGTACCTATTCACCACTATTTCATTAAAGATAAATAGCGTTTTACGCTGGCTGGAATCGCGCCGGCTTTGTCCAGAACAACTTGTCTGGCACGACTGCCGTATCCTTGCCGCGCTTCATCATCGTTCCATAACTCCAGAATCGCTTTTTTCAACCCTCGTTTGTCTTGAACTTGAATGAGAGCATTGGCAGTAAAAAAATCATCTGTAACAGATGCGAAATTTTCCATGTGAGGGCCAACCACAATGGGTTTCGCAAACACAGCGGGTTCAATCACATTCTGTCCGCCTTTGCTGGTCAAACTTTTTCCAACGAAAATAACCGTAGCTATGGAATAAAATATGTTCAATTCCCCTGTGGTATCCACGAGAAGCACATCTGGAAATAGCGACTGTTGAGCTCGACCTTCATCTATCTCACTGCGCCTGAGAAATGACAATCCGCTTGTCTTTATTTCGGAAATCACTTCACGCGCCCGTTCAACGTGTCTGGGCGTTAAGACAAGCCGTAAATCCTGGAAACGGTCACGAAGGCTTTTATAAATCTCGATCAAAATTTTTTCTTCACCAGGCCACGTTGAACCACCAACCAGTAATCTTGTGTTTGAGCTGAATATCCTGTTCCGCAGCGCCTCTCCACTCTTGGCGGCTTGTTCAGAAGCGGTATTCGCTACATCATATTTGCCAGACCCCATAATCTCGACCCGCTCGGGATCAGCGCCAAGATCAATCAGGCGATGCGAATCCTCATCAGATTGCACACACAAAAGATCAAAACATCCGAGAATTCGTTTTACCAACGGCCGAAGCTTTTTATAGCCGCGATAGGAATGGTTGGAAATACGTCCGTTTAACAGCATGATGGGAATGTTTCTTTTCCTGGCGAGACGTATCATGTTAGGCCACAACTCGGATTCTACGAGAATCAACGCCAGCGGGTTCAGACAGTCCAAAAATCGCTTGATAATAAAAGGAAAGTCAGCCGGGAAATATAGAAGGACATCTGATTGAACCACACGTTTTTCAGCAATTGCATGTCCCGTTGATGTCGTCGTCGTTAATACAAATGCCGTTTCAGGCCGGCAGTTGCGTACTTCATCCATAAACCGTAAGGCAATATACATTTCACCAACACTGACCGCGTGAATCCACACGCGGCGCCGTGAGCGTAAGTTGGCATACAGCGGAACGCCGTAAAAACCCAAGCGCTGAAAAAATCCTTTGCTATACCCGCCACGTTTGCACATTCGGGAAAAAAAATAAGGAAGCATTAGAACATAAACTATAGAAAATAAAATATTATAAAAAAACCATATCATTTATTTGTCCGCCATGTTTCTCGTTGTCATTTATAAGTTATAAGTAAGTTGAAAGTTGTTTCCGATACTCCCATACTCCCCTACTCCCGTCTCGTATCTCGTGAGATCCGTCGTCTGTTCTCTGTCTTCCGTATTCTTTCCTATGCCCTGGGATGAGTCTGGTCATACACTTTTTTTAACCGTTCCACTGTAACATGCGTGTAAATCTGCGTGGTCGATAAACTGGCATGTCCCAGCAGTTCCTGTACACTTCTAAGATCAGCGCCGGCATCCAGCATATGCGTGGCAAAAGAATGACGTAAGGCATGAGGAGAAATACGCGGATTCAAATCCGCTTTCGCCAAATACCGTTTCATCATACGTTCGATCGATCGTGTCGTCAGACTTCCACCGAAATGATTGTAAAAAATCGGCTGTGGCACCACCTTGTTTCTGAAAATACATGCCACTTCCTTTCTTTTTTCCAAAGCCGCGCGCAATACCTTTATGGCTGGCAGGCCAATCGGGCAAAGCCTTTCTTTTTTACCTTTTCCACGCACTTTAATTAAGCCAGATAAAAGATCCACATTATCCTCAACAGCCTCTGACAGTTCACTTACTCTCATGCCGGCGCTGTATAAAATCTCCAGAATCGCTCTATCTCGCAAAGCAGTATATTCCAGCCAAAGTCGTTTTTCAGCGTTTTTTTCCTTTTTCAGTGCTTCCTGTAAAGTCTGTTCTGGAGCTTCCAACAGTCGGCTGACTTCCTGGATGGATAACATCTTCGGAAGACTTCTGCCCTGTTTCGGATGCCGCAGGCCACTGAAAGGATTTATGGATACATACTCTTCTCTAACCAAAAATTTAAAAAACGAACACAAACTGGATATTTTTCTGCCGACAGTTGTCGCGGCCGCGCTGTTTTTTTGAAAGTAAACAATAAATTTACGAGCGGCGAATTGATCAACACTCGACCATGAAAACGGAGCTTTTGCTTCATTACCCCAGGTCGTGTTAATGAACTGGGCAATATCAATTGAATAACTTTTGATGGTATGTTTCGAGACATTCCGCTCGCCGTCCAGATAGCGCATAAAATGCCGAATCATCGGATCCGTGGTAATTGTTCCTGTCTTCATAAAATCAGCTTAGCTTCGCTCCGCAATTTCGTGAAGCGTTATTCGTGAAGCGTGAAGCGCTCAAAAACCGGTCGAGATACGTTTCACGAGATACAAGATACGATTTAGCGTCTTATCAGTTCCACAATGCGGCCGGGCAGCATACGAACCATGTGTCTCATTTCAAGGCCAATCAACAGAGAACTCATCACCGCGGCTTTTATCCCTAAAGACCTTATCAGCGTATCGACATCGAGTTCTCCAGCTTCCAGCGCACGAATCACGCTCTCCTCTTCCGACGAAAGCTTTGGACGCGTTTCAGTATCAAACATTGATTCCTTTGTCTTCTTTTCAGGAGGAATCAGATATTCAAATTCCTGGATAATGTCATCGACGCTCTCAACAAGCCGCGCGCCATTACTAATCAACTGGTGCGTTCCCCGGGAAGTCTGCGAATCAATTCTACCGGGAACAGCAAAAACACTGCGCCCTTGATCAAGCGCTTGATTGGCCGTAATCAGCGCGCCGCTTCTCAGTCCAGCTTCCACAACCAGAACCCCCATTGACAACCCGCTGATAATACGATTCCGCATTGGAAAAGTTGTTTTATCCGGCACCCGCCCAAAAGGAAATTCACTCAAAACAGCTCCCTGTTCTGCAATCTCCCTGGCCAGCCCAATATTTTCTGACGGATATAAACGATCCAATGCTCCACCCAGAACCGCAAAAGTCCTGCCCTTTCCCTTCAGCGCGCCTCGATGGGCTGCTGTATCAATTCCGCGCGCCAATCCGCTGACAACTCCAAACCCAGCCCGTGCAAGCTGATATGACAGACTCTCGGCAGATTCGCGTCCATAATACGTCGCGCTGCGAGAGCCGACAACCCCTATAGAATGCTTGTCCGCGGGCTCCAGGTTGCCAAGTAAATATATACTAAGAGGCGGATCGTGAATTTCCAGAAGCATTTTCGGGTACTCTTCGTCAACTGGCGTTACGATGTGAGCACCCATCTTTCGCGCGCGCTTGAGTTCCTGGTCTACGCGAATATGATCACGCTGAGCCATAATCTTTTCTACAAGACCGTGTCTAATTCCATTAACCGATAGAAGATCCTTTTTGCCGACCTCGAAGATAGCCTGGGGAGAGCCCAGCGCCGATATAAGAGAACGGACGCTAACAGGCCCAATATCTTTCATTATATTCAAAGCCATGTATGCTTCACGTTCATCCATGATACTGGTTCTTCTTGTCTTCCTTTCCTGCTTTTTATCCGTGTTCTGTATTAAGGTCGAAAGGTGTCTGTTTAGAGCTTATACGAAAAGGGTTTGCAACTTAAGAATGCATATAACTACTCAGGCACAAAGTGACAAAGGCACATAGGCACAAAGTTTCAAGGATAAT
>CAZBGF010000145.1:0-5255 GCA_964491255.1 uncultured Verrucomicrobiota bacterium | reverse complement strand
TATCATGAAGCATCAGGATATTGGTACATTTTCAAGTCCAGTGATTGGACATTATCCTCTGTGAAATTTGGTAGACTCGGATACGTCCCTGTGCAATGAAGTAGATCTTTTTTTCTTTGACTTCGCGTATGAGTATATCAAAATCCTCTGCTTTTAGGTTTGTCCCTAAATGTTGAATGCCTGCCCACCATAGCTATGAGAGCAAAGGCTGGGTTGAGACGCAACCCTTATGTATAATAAACAATACCACCTTGCACACATTCGAGAAATACTATAATATTGACATATGGTCAAAAAGATAGAAATTAACCGGTTCGTCAAGAAGGTGACTGAGGAGTTCGCTCCCGATCGAGTCATCCTGTTTGGATCTTACGCCAACGGCTCTCCCTCGGATGATAGCGATGTAGATTTGCTAGTCATCATGCAGCACAAGAAACGAAACGTCGAGCAGGCTCTGGAGATAGATCGCAAGATTGACCGCTCCTTTCCACTGGACCTGATTGTCAGGACACCTCAGGAAATACGCAGAAGACTTTCCATGAAGGATATCTTTATGTCCAGCATTCTTCACGAAGGCAAGACACTCTATGAACGAAGTCATTAGAGAATGGATTGACAAGGCGGAAGGCGATTTTGCCACGGCACTGCGCGAGTATAGTGCAAGAAAGAACCGCAATAATGATGCAGTCTGTTTTCATGCCCAGCAATGCGTTGAGAAGTATCTCAAAGGTGTCTTGCAGAGCAATAACATTCCTTTCGGGAAGATACACGACTTAACAGTTCTGCTGAAGGCTTGTTTATCGCATTATCCTCTATGGGCAGCTTGGGTAGATGATCTGAAAATGGTGTCACGTTTTGCGGTTCAATGTCGATATCCGGGTGAATCTGCCATCCGAGACGATGCATCTCAGGCCATACGCGCGATGAAGAAGTATCGCGGCGAGATTCGCAAAGCTCTTGGTTTACGGTCGAAAAAGGGTTGATGTCGTTTCCAGGGTTTTCACCGCCCTCGTTTCCATACCTGTCTTTCGTAGTTCCGAGCACGAAGTGTGGCACGAAGTAGGATCGGTACCCGCTTCTCGCCCTTTCGTCAAGGACGCTGGCGTTTCTTGACCATCTTAATTCGCTTTGGCTCGCCATAGCCCTTGGGCGAAGGCGGCTGGATTGTGGTTGTGGTCTGGCGGTTGTTGGTTTTTCTTATATGCGAAGATTGTTAAATGTTTAGTCGTAATCCCAAAGCCTTGGACAACAGAGTTGATTTTGTCATTCATGGCATGGGGGTAAGTCGTCAGTAAACACCGTTATTATAGGAGTAGTGAATTCAAACATAATGCAGTGGTGGAAGAATTACAGATAGAGTTGCGCCCTGATTATTATGTATGTTCTGCACCTTCACTTATCCACTCACAAAAGCGTTTCGGCGATTGTGGCTCCAAGTTTACGTAAAGCGATTCGAGCGGTGTCGTCAGGTTTGTTCTTGACTACTACCACCGGTGCAATCTGTTTCAGCTTGAAGCTCTTGCATATTTTCTCAACGCTTTGCACCGCTTTCCCGCCGCCGCCGTGAGTGACGAAAAGCCCGCAGGGTTTATTGTCAAGTTGGCCTTGAGTTGGATAGAAAGTTCTATCAAAGAAATCTTTCAACATCCCGGACATGTAGCTGAAATAGTCCGGAGTTCCAAAGCATACGGCATCACAGCCGGTTAGATCCTCGATACCGGTTTCCGATGCGCGTTTGATGACCGGGTCTACACCTTCAACTGTACCGACGCCCTCGGCCACAGCCTGCGCCGCGGCTTCGGTGTTTCCTCCCTGCGAATGATACACAATCAGAATTTTTTTATTTGCCATTGTCCGCCTCCTCTTTTTCTTTCATGTTGCATCTACTGTAGCAAACCCGCCAAGTCGGGTCAATTCGCAGTTGCGCTGATTACGTCTTCAGGCGGACGAAAGATCCCGACTTTTCTGCCTCGCTTTTCTCCGTGATGTTTCTACAACGAAGTCGACCCGCTCTCTCGCGGAGGAAACATCCTTCTTTCTTGTCTGTGATTCCGTTGTGAGTTTTTTCTTGCTCTGTCCGGTGATTATTCTCTTGGGTATCCTACCGGTTGTGTGAGAATGACCTGTTGATCGGATTCTAACCCCATCTTCTTTGCCAGGGCCTGCTTGTCAACGAGCCCAAGAACAACAGTGACAAGTCCTTCCGACGCGCAGAATAAATAAACGTTCTGACTGATAAATCCCGTGTCCGTCGCCGAATAGAAGTCTTTCTGATCTTCAGTGGCTTTGCCCATGCGCGATCTGTCTGCCACGTAGATAAGGTCCACCGGAGCAACTTGAGTGAACTTCTGACGTCCGGTCGCTGCCCTGATATCTTCCGCCAGAACGGGTTTCAACACGTGTGCGTCTGCGTCATAAAGGTAGAGTCCTTGTGCGAGCGCCACGTAAATGTCGATTTCCTGCCAGTTCACGGCAGACGGCGCGGTGCGTTTTCCTGAGTCCGGGCGATTTACTCCAAACGCCGCCCAAAGCAGATCTGAGAGCGCTCGCATAGGTAACTTCTTACTGCTGAACGAGCGCGAACTCTTTCGATCCTTCAGTACCTGCATCAGAGGTTTGCCGCCGTCCTTTTGCGGCTTCGGGAGTGGGACCGATTTAAGGTCCTGTCCGAACCCCACAGAAGACAAAATAAATATGCCCGACAATAATAAAGAAATAATCCGATATGATTTTCTGTTCATACTGCTTCTTCCTTTTGTATGTATTCTTTTTGTAGCCGACCGCGATGAGGTCGGTTTAGATTTGGGCAACACGCCACTCAAGGGTTGAGCACTGAATGCCTCGACGGATGCTTTCAGTGCTCTTTGGGCTCGGAGAATTCCCATTTTGCCCGACGAATTTGGGCGTTGATGTTTTTGATTCCTGTTTTATGCTTAGCAATCTGCTCTTTGAGTTCCGTTATTCTTTTCTTATTTTTCCGGAGTTCAATCGTTCTGGAATCTCTTAGCTCCCGCCACATTTTCCAGTTTGATTTGAGCTTCCTGGGGGATTTAATGAGAAGTCGGGGTATTCTGATGATAAATGCCAGAATCTGAACACTGCCTGTTCTGCCAAGAATGGAACCCAGAATGATTCCTAGAACAAGCCCGATAATCAAAGCTATGATAATAAAAACAGTTGGTAAAATGTTTTGCATGAAACCGTCGTTTTCTTTGGTTTATCGATAGCCGTTTCCGTCTTCTCCTGCCTGAAGGGCAGGTACCTCATAGCCCAGGCAGAATGCCTGGGGATCAGGTGTCGTAACAACAATATGCAGCACCCCGAACGTTCGGGGTGCTGCATTTCCCGTCCGGCGGACGGAATGTTGCTCTCCTTCAGAGAGCATTGATTGTTTCGTGATACGTTCGTTAACCCAGCCATTCTGGCTGGGCTATAATGTACGACCCCGTTGGGGTCGTTTTCCGCATAATTCCTTCGCATAGTCCAACAGGATCGTTGCTTCTTGAGCCAGGTTTGTATCACCGTGAAGCTTGATAATTTCTGTCGCAAATTCCCTGACCTTATTGTAATCCCGTTTTTTATAAAGATAGAATTTAGCGAAACCTAACATGGCCTTTCCATGCCATGAACTTCGCGGGTATTCATCAAGAAACTCTGTGAATTCCTCCTCTGTATCTTTCAGGAATTGCTCATTATACTCAAAGCTTTCCATTAAACAGCATAAATAATAATAATGAGCATTCTCCGCGTGTTTACTGTTCGGGTACTCTTCTAAAACTGTGATAAATTCATTATGTGCCTTTTTCAGATCAGATTCAACCTTGCCCAGCAATATTCGCCAACTCGCCTTATTCTGTGCGTTTTGATAATGTTCAAGACCCGTTCGATAGGAAAAATATGCTTCTTCATCGACGTGCTCACGCCCCCCTGCTCTTGCTCTAACCGGCTCTTCGTCCGACTCGTCTGAATCACGATCGTATTCTTTTCTTTTAATTGGATCGCTTAATACCTGGTAAGCTTCTGACAGATCTTTGAAATGTTCTTCAGCCCATTTTTTCCTGGCAGTGCTATGCCGGTCAGGATGATACCGTTGAGCAAGGGTCTGATAGGCCTTTTTGATGACTTCGTCGCTCGCCTCGGGATGCACTTCGAGGATTTTGTAATAATCGTTGCCACTCAAGCTGGGTTGCTCCAATTAAGAAGTAAGATTCATATAGCCACAAAAAGGCACAAAAGGCATGAAGAGGGAAAGAAAAAGAATAGCCACAAAGAGGCACAAGAAGCACAAAATGGAGGATTTGGTTTTTTTTGACAGAATGAACAGAATAAACAGAATTTTCTTTGCTTTTCTCCCATCTTATTTTGTCCATTTTGTTAATTCTGTCAGAAATTCTTATCCTCTTTGTGGCTATTTTAAAGTAACTGGAGAGACGAGATATTTACCAAGTTCTTCAAATGCTTCCTGGTCTTTTCTAACGGAGAGCAGCATTCGTTGATAATCCCTGACTTTTTTTGCTTCTTTTACTTCAACCACCTGGATATCCTCGGCGAGCATTGGAAGAATATCGTGGTATGCGCCCAGAAACAGAATGCCCGTTTCCCCGTCATGCAGGGTATTATCTATTTGTTTGGCGATAAATCGGTCCCGCTTTTTCAGCAAGCTGTTCTTTCTGAACTTGTATACTATGAATGCCAACAGCTTCTTTGCGGTTGACTTTGCCTGCGTCATCTTAATCAGACGGTCTCTTTCTTCTTTAACAAGGGCAAACTTTTCCGTTTGAACCAGGACCGCGCCTTTCTTTAATAATCCATCAATAATCTCATAATTCTTACTGCCGGCCTTAATTCCTTCTTCGACTATTTTTTGTCCAACTTCGGCATGAGCGACCATGCCGTCCTGATAGATCTTAAAATCCTTAACCTGTAACCCGGCAAAGTGTTTGACGATTACATCCCAGAAGCCAGACACCGTTTCCTTATGTTTCTTCCAGAACTCCTCTCCAAATCCTGCAACACCTTTTTTATCCACCTGTTTGGCGATACTGCCGAGATCAGCACTCATATGGATAATCGGAACATAAATTAAATTTCTCATTTTATTCCCCAGTCCAGTTATTCACTTTTGGACAAAATGAACAGAATATTCTTATGTCAATTCTGTTAATTCTGTCAAAAAAATACAATTTCCTAAAGGGTCCAGTTATGCCAGCTTCTGCGCTTTGATAATCAGGCTCGCTGTTTTCTTACGTAAATTC
>CAZBGF010000144.1:0-5281 GCA_964491255.1 uncultured Verrucomicrobiota bacterium | reverse complement strand
TTATTATGAAAATATTAGAACGAGCACGAGAGATTGTTGATATTGAGATCGAGGAGCTGCAGAAAGTTCGGAATGACATGGGCCTTGAGTTCAGCCGTGCGGTGAAATTGATTCTTAGCAGTTTAAAACGGGGTGGAAAAATTGTTGTTACCGGTGTTGGTAAGAATTTTTATGTTGGGCAGAAAATTTCCGCAACACTGGCGAGTACGGGCTCGACAAGCGTGGTGCTTCATCCTTCTCAGGCTTTACATGGGGATATTGGAATTTTTAATGGGGATGACGTACTTTTGGCTTTGAGCTACAGCGGAGAATCAGAGGAAATTATTACGATTTTGCCGATAATCAAAAGGCAGGGAGGCAAAATTGTGGCTATGACCGGCTGTGCTGATAGTTCCTTGGCCAAATACAGTGATGAAATCATTCTTGTGACCGTGAGCCGTGAGGCCTGTCCGTTTAATATGGCGCCTACTGCCAGTACAACTGCGGCTTTGGCAGTTGGTGACGCTCTGGCAGTTGTTCTGCTTGAAGCGCGAGGGTTTAAAAAGGAAGATTTTGCAAAACTCCATCCGGGCGGTACTATTGGCAAATCACTCCTGCTTCGAGTATCGGACATTATGCGTACAGATAACCGGTTGGCACGAGTGATGAAAGATGCGAGTGTTCAGGATGCCGTTCTTGCTATGACAAAAGCCAAGACGGGTTCCGTTGGGATTGTTGATCAAGAGGACAAACTCACAGGCATTTTCACAGATGGTGATTTACGCCGACTTATCAGTCGTTACGGGACTATTCCGGAAAAGTCCATGCGGGATGTTATGACCTCAGACCCTGTTGCCGTCAAGCCGGATGATCTTGCAATCGATGTTCTCAAAATCTATGAAGAGCATAATATTGATGATTTACTTGTTATTGATAATGAGAATCATCTCGTTGGCGTAGTCGATATTCAGGATTTGCCCAGATTCAAGATTTTCTGATTATATTCAGAATTATCCTGTTTTCGTTCTCGCCTCTTTTTGATAGGGTCGTTTATAGCGGCTGTTTCAAAGGCGGGTAGACCATGCTGAAAGCGTGGTCTGTTCCGCGTTACACAGGGGGTGGCATTTCATCAAGAAGACTGAAGGAAGACGACCCCAACGGGGTCGAACATCATAGCCCAGCGTGAAACGCTGGGTATATGATGCGCTAAACAAATACAATGCTCCCTGCGCGCCACACCGAAGGCTTGGCGAAGGCGGGAAGGGAAGCTACATTCTGTGCAGGAGGAACTGTGGGCTGGACCGGACGGGAATTGTTTCTTGTTTTCACGTATTGTCCTGTGGTTTTACCACAGGCTATGAGGTAGCTGCCCTTCAGGCAGCAGGAGAATCTGCCAACCAGCGGCTTCACTTGACGGCTCACAAGTTCGCCGCAAGTGAGTTTTTCGTTATCACGCGCATTATGTTGAATGATCCTGACTTTTGCGGAAATTTGAATTAAACTATATTTTTATCATTATGAAAACGGATGACATAGTAGTATTAAAGGAAACGGCCCTTAATGAAGCGCGGTCAGCCTCCACGCAGGATGACCTCGAAAAGGTCAGGATCAAATACCTGGGCCGCAAAGGCCTTTTACCCGAGATTATGAAAGGACTTAAAAACACGGAGGCTTCTGAACGTCCCGCAATGGGTCGATACGCCAACGAGCTTAAGCAGGAGTTGAATGCTTTTTTGGAATCGCAACGGAAAGCACTCATGAATCGTGACAGCGTTTCCCAGCCAAAAGCGTTTGATGATACTCTACCGGGCAGATGGCGCGAGATAGGCACACGCCATCCAATCAGTCAAATCATAGAGGAAACTATCCGGATTTTCGCAACGCTTGGTTTTACTGTTGCTGACGGACCGGATATTGAGACCGAATACTACAATTTTGACGCGTTGAATACGCCGTCCGATCATCCTTCCCGTGATATGCAGGATACGTTTTGGCTGGAAACGGGTCAGTTATTACGCACCCAGACATCGCCTGTTCAGATTCGGGTAATGAAAAAACAGAAACCACCGGTCAGGATTATTGTCCCGGGCAGGTGTTACAGACGTGATACAACTGATGCTACTCACAGCGCCAGTTTTCATCAAATAGAGGGCCTTTATGTAGACAGGGAAGTGTCTATGGCTGATTTGAAAGGCGATATCGCATATTTTGCACGGCATATGATGGGACCGGATGTGAAAGTTCGGTTTCGACCACATTTTTTCCCCTTTACCGAACCAAGTGTGGAATATGATTTTTCATGCCACATGTGCAAAGGGAAGGGCTGTCGCATCTGTAAAAACAGCGGTTGGATAGAAATTGCCGGGGCTGGCATGGTGCACCCCAACGTGTTTAACAATGTTGACTATAACCCGGAATTCACAACAGGCTATGCCTTCGGCATGGGGGTGGAACGGATTGCCATGATTAAATATGGTATTCAAGATATCCGGCTCTTGTATGACAATGATCTTCGGTTCCTTAAACAGTTATCATTATGAAAGGTAACTGCTCAGGCGGAGAAACAGAACGAATGCTTAGTAATCTGAACAGCAGAATAAGAAACAAGTAAACTTTGTGCCTCTGCCTGCCAAGCCGTAGCCCTGAGCAATGTCGAAGGGGCGAAGGCTGGTGCCTTAGTGCCTTTGGCGCTGAATAATAATCATGAAAATCCCATTAAGCTGGTTAAAAGAATATCTTGATGTTGATGTCCCTGCCGAGGAGCTGGCTGAGCGTTTGACATTTTCAGGGCTTGAAGTCGAAAGCATCGAAAAAATCGGCTCTGATTTCAAAGGGGTTGTGGTCGGTGAAGTCCTTCATATCACGCCGCATCCACATGCTGAACGTCTTTCCATCTGTCGAGTCTATAATGGACAGGAGCAGGTGCAGGTTGTCTGCGGAGCTCATGATTTCACGGTTGGAGATAAAGTTCCATTTGCCTGTATTGGAACGACTCTGCCGAACGGACAAACCATCAAGCAGGCTGCGATTCAGGGAGAATCTTCGCAGGGTATACTTTGTGCTGAAGATGAACTCGGGATTTCAGATGATCATTCCGGGTTAATGGTTCTATCCAGAGATTTGTCTGCCGGAAAACCGTTTTCAGAGGTCATGGGTCCGCCTGAATTTGTTTTAATAATTGAGGTTACACCCAATCGCCCTGATTGCTTGAGCGTGATGGGTGTTGCCAGGGAAGTTGGCGCACTGTATGGCAAAAGTCTGAAATTCCCCGATCTCTCGCTTCATGAAAGCGGAAAACCTGTGGAGAGCTATACAACCGTTCGTGTTAATGACTCAGAAGGGTGTCAACGGTATACGGCCAGAATACTCTCTGATGTTACGATCAAACCCGCGCCTTTATGGATGCGTAAAAGATTGATTCAGTGTGGAATCAGACCGATCAACAATGTGGTTGATATTACCAATTATGTTATGCTGGAATGCGGACAACCCCTGCATGCATTTGACCAGGCGCTTTTAGCACAGGGGAGTATTGTAGTACGCCGGGCAAAGCCGAATGAACGAATCATTACACTCGAAAACACGGATTGTGCATTGACTCCGGAAATGCTGTTGATCGCCGATCATGATAAGCCGGTGGCTGTCGCCGGTGTCATGGGCGGCATATCCAGCAGTATTCTGCCGACAACCAGTACAGTTCTTCTGGAAAGCGCGTGTTTTAAACCCGCGCTTATCAGAAGGAGTTCGAAGGCACTTGGTTTATCCACTGAATCTTCATACCGGTTTGAACACGGCGTGGATATTCAGCTTGTCGAATGGGCCAGCCGTCGCGCCGCCTCGTTGATGGCTGAATTGGCTGGAGCCGTGGTGGCAAGAGGTGTGATTGATTTATTTCCTGTCAAGCCGAAAAAACGGAAGATTGTTTGCCGTTTTGACCGTGTCAAAAAACTGCTCGGCAAGAAAATTCCCGCCCGAACAATATCCAGTATTTTTGAATCTCTCGCCCTGCCGGTATCAGACCGCAATACGAAGTCGTGCACCGTTGAGGCGCCAAGCTTCCGTCCGGATATTAATAACGAAGCAGATCTTATTGAAGAAGTGGTCAGAATTTACGGGCTGGATAAAATCCCCGCACCTTCGCCCAAATGTCTTATTGTTCCTGATGTGGACGATGCGCCGACCAGGGCTGTTATGCGGTGTCGGTCGCATCTGGTAGGGCTTGGGCTATCCGAAATCATGAATTACAGTTTTCTTTCAGAACAGCTTCTGGATCGGTTTAACTCTGGAGAAACAGATCAACGAGTCATTCTACAGCGACCGACCAGCGCGGAGTACGCGATTTTAAGGAATTCGCTGTTACCCCAGATGGGAGAAACACTGGCACGAAACCATTCCAGGCAAATTCGTGAGGCCGCGTTTTTTGAACTGGGCCGAGTGTTTTTTCGCTCACATAATGATGAACAGGTCATGCTTCGAGAGGAAGAACGGCTTGCGATCGGACTCATGGGGCCAGTCGGTTGGTCAGGGTTTGATAAACAAAAGGTGACTGAGGATCAGGACATGTTTCTGTGGTTGAAGGGGATTTTCGAAAGTCTATGCAGCTCTTTATCTATCCAGAAGCGTTCACGCCAGATTGTCAACCGGTGTGACGGCGACTTATCTTTTCGAACGTTGACCGGCAATATAAATCTTGTAAAAGATTTTCCGGTTGACTGTTTGGAAAAAAACCGGTCTGTTTTAATTCTGCTGGATGAAGTCATATGCGGGATTTTCGGTCTTGTAAACAGGGATATTCGTAAAGAATGGCGATTGACTGAACCGGTAGCGATTCTCGAAACGCGTCTGCAACCGCTTCTGCAATATGTATTTAAAACACCAGCCCTGATGCCTATACCCGCTTATCCTTCCGTTGTTCGCGACATAGCTGTTATTGTTGACGAGCGCGTAACGCATGATAATATTGTCAGTGCAATTGATAAAATTGCTTTAAAAGAGTTGACAAGCATTCAGTTATTTGATATATTTCGAAGTGAACAAATAGGGGAAGGCTATAAAAGCATGGCTTATTCCATGACCTATTGTTCCTTAGATCGAACATTAACAGATGACGAGGTTAATACGTTTCATATTGCTATTAAGGCAGGAATCAGAAAACAATTAAAAGCGGAAATAAGAGAAAGTTAACAACCGGATTCAGATAGATAAGTAAAAATTATTTTTCAATATCCTGCGGTTGTTTTTATGTTTTGACGAAAAAATGGCTTGATAACTATTTAAAGAATTTGTTGCTGGTGATTCCATG
>CAZBGF010000143.1:0-5288 GCA_964491255.1 uncultured Verrucomicrobiota bacterium | reverse complement strand
ACTTTAGTTACTTTAGCTCACTTTAGTCACTTTTAATTATATGCGTATATCCTGCAAAAATCTGCGTCCTATTAATTTCATACTTCGGTGTTCTTGGTTCTAAGTTCCTGGTTCCTGGTTGGTGATGACCGGATCTTTGCATATGCTCTGCATGCCGGACAGACTTTCTCTATTCCTGCAACCATCTTCGCAAACCGACTTTGAGGCCAGCGGCGAGTGTAAATGCACAAAGGACATATTCGACAAATGAATGCAAGTATACGAATTATCCTGTTCTTTTCTTATTCCTGTTTTTGTTTCTGATTTCAGATCTCCGACCATTGATTTTTAATGATCGCAAATGTTGTCTCCAGCTTCCAGTGTTCCAGCAATGTACTCTTTTACAATAACCTCAGGATCCCCTGCGCTTGCTCCCACAACGACTTTAATCCCGCTCTCCGCAAATAGATTTTGAGCACGCGTTCCCATACCGCCGGCAATAATTACGTTCGCGCCCTGTTCGGATAACCATTTTGGCAAAACACCCGGCTCATAACCCGGCGGCTTAACAAATTTTTTGCTGATGATTTCTTTATTGTCAGGATCCATGTCTATCAGCATGAATTGCTCGCAATGACCGAAGTGCATGGCGAGTTTCCCGCCAGCTAATGGTATGGCTATACGCATCTTATCTTCTCCTTTATTTACTTTTTATTTCAAGAACAGGTACAATTATTTTTTCAAAAGATTTCGCCGTTTCACTATCAGCATAGTGCTCTACATAAGGCTTGCCGGCATCGCACGCCTCTACTATCTGTGGATCAATTGGAATACTGCCGAGAAATGGCACTTTCATTTCAGTTGCCATTAATTTCCCGCCACCGGTTTTGAAAATGTCTACCCTTGTCCCGCATTGCGGACAAACAAAACCGCTCATATTTTCAATAACTCCAATGACCGGTAAATGAAGTTGGCGGCAGAACGTAATGCTTTTACGTACATCGGAAATAGCAACACCCTGGGGAGTTGTAACAACAATAGCGCCCGTAGCGTGTTCAAGAAGCTGAACTATCGATAATGGTTCATCACCTGTCCCAGGCGGTGAATCAACGATTAAAAAATCAAGATCACCCCAATCAACATCTTTCAAAAACTGCTTGATTACATTATATTTCATCGGGCCGCGCCATATTACTGCGGCATCCTGATTCTCAAGCATAAAACCAATGGACATGACTTTCAGATTATTGTTCATCTTCACCGGCTTTATTGCAGTTCCGTCACTTTCCAGCCGCTCATTGGTTAATCCAAGGATATGAGGAATGCTTGGACCGTGAATGTCAATATCAAGCAAGCCGACTTTTTTTCCCTTTGCCGCTAAAGAAATGGCCAAATTGACTGCCACCGTACTTTTGCCGACGCCGCCCTTGCCTGACAAAACTACGATCTGATGTTTTATTTGCTGAACCCGTTTACGGATTTCATCTTGTTCAGCCGCCATTTTCTGTTTTTGCTGATCTGTTGTCATTGTGTTAGCCATAATTGTCACATAATCTATTGTTTCGGTCAATTACTATTGCTTGCAACACGCCATCCTGTTGCCCATATAACTTGTCTTTGTTCCACCATTTCGGACTGTACCTCTTGAAAGTCGGCTTTCATCAGCATCTTTCCGATCTGGGATGCCGTGTAGTAATTCTCGGCCCACAGTCGTTTTGCAAGAGAATGCTGCGGAAAATCCACAATTAAAAATTTTCCACCCGGCCGAAGCTTACGCCTTGCTTCTATAAGCGCTCTTCCAGGTTTTTTCATCTCATGCAGAGCCCACATAGATACAACCGCGTCTATTGAACCATTCTCTATAAAATCGAGCTTTGAGGCATCTCCCTGGACGCATTGCACATAACCGGCTTTCTGAGATTGACGCTGCCGTTTGGGAAATTTCCTGGCCAAGATGTCCACACCTGTAACCTTTTGGCGATAGTGTCTTTTCAGAAACCTGCCTAATTCACAACTGCCACAACCAATGTCCAGAATCCTGTAAGCAAGCCTTAACTCATATCCAATACGTTGATACAAACGCGGCTTGATTCTTTCGTAAAAATCATCTGGTATGCCTTGACTGCGCATCATTCGTTCTGTTATTTACAAAAACCCATTATTTCCTGTTCGGATCGCCGAGCTTGAAACGCATACCCACAAATCCGGAGTCGGCAACAATCCCTTCCCGCGAACTCGAGTATTCACTCACTTCTGTTTCTGGAGACTCAAAAAGGCAACTCATTGATCTTTCAAGATCAAAACCCACCGCAACGGCCATTTCGATAATATCCCTGCACGTATAAAATGTCGCGGCCGAGTAAAACGGATGGCCTTCCCGTCCCTTTTGCGCGTAAAACTTACCCCATGGACTGTCTGCCGGCACAAGTCCCAGAACAAGACGACCGCCACTCCGCAGAACCCTTCCAACTTCACGTAAAGCTTTGTCAGGTTCAGACAGAAAGCAAATTGTAACTATCATCAATACCGTTCCGTATGTGGAATCCGGGTACGGCATGTCCTCGCCATGTCCAAGCTGGGTATTGATCTTACGCTGAGCCGCAATTTTTAAAACTTCCGGGCTCGGGTCAATCCCATCCTCAACACCAAATGCCGATGCGAATCGGCCCGTACCAACGCCTACCTCCAGCCATGGCCGGGGCATTTCCACGAGCAGACCGCGAATACAATCCAACTCAACGCGAAAAACACGGCGTCCATTTTGACCATCAAACCACGCGTCATAGCGTTCGGCAAGTTCATTAAAAGGATCGCTGTTAAACATCTCACATTTTTCAAATATTTTCTGAGCAAACAAGTTAACAGGACGCAGATTTTCGCCACAGCGGATCAGCCGTGTCTGAAAATCCTATTAATCTGCGTCCAAAAAAGGAAATTCCTATACTATTGAATTATTCCGGAATTTTATCCACTTGTTCATACTTAGCAAGCAAGTCATCGGCAGTGAGCAAAACCAAATCCTCGTCTTCTATTTTCGTCTCTGTTCCGCTGTGTTGCTTATAGATGATACGATCGCCCACGGCAACCTCGTCAGTTGCATCATCTGCCACGGCAATTACCTCTCCTTCATAAATTTTCTCCCGGGCCGTTTCCGGCAGATAGATGCCGCCTACGGCTTCCTCGGCGGGATCCAATGATTTTACCACAATATGTGCATTTATTGGACGTAACTTCATAATATGTAGTCTCCTTTCCGTCTGTTATTCATAAAAGTCTATCAAGTTTTGCCTGGTCAAATCCAACTATCAATTGCCCGTTAATATCGATTTGCGGCACCGCCATCTGTCCGCTGCGCTGCACCAATCTCTCTGCCGCCTTTTTATCGTTCGCTATGTTTACTTCCCTGAAAGAAATACCACGCTTACGCAAATATGTCTTTGCACTTCCACATGCAGGGCAGCCGGGCCCACTGTAAACTACTACACGCAGGGGCTGACGCTTATCCCGCTTCCTGGGACGAAAACCTTTTGCTCCGGCAAAAAGACGCGCGTAAAAACGAGCGCTTTCGACTCCTTCAGTCAGCCGCGTAACTTTGCCCTTTTCAATGGCAATGACCGTTGGTACATTCTTAACTCCGAACTGCTTGTGAATACCCTTCACTTTTTCAACATCCACGAGATAAACAGCAACATCCTGGTATTCCCTGCAGAATTTCTCGATTTCCTTAAGCGCCTGTTTTGCTACCGACGAAAAGCCAGCATAAAAAACGAGAACAAGGAAATCTCCATGTTGCTCTTGTACTTTGTCGAGGTGTTTACTGTCCTTTATCCAATTCATGTCCGCTCCCTTTTGCACTTTGTTCTCCGCTTTGCTATTCAGCTACCTTTTAAATGTTCAATATTTTGAAAATTTAAAAACATAACCACGCACAAGTTTTTCGTCGTGGACCAATGTTCTACGCGATTTTCGTATGAGTCGAAAGCCTGCGCTCTTCACCTCTGTCAAAACTTGGTTAAGAGTCATCCCGTAACTCCGTATATGTGTGGGGTACAATGATAGCAAGCCACCCAGCTTGAGAACCCGATGAACCTGCCGGAGCAATCTTTCGCGTTGAGCAATTTCCGGCATGTACCCCCGATGCAATACGTCATACAGCAAAACAATATCAACACTAGCAACAGGTAAAGGGATCTTCCTATCCTCTTTGACTTGGATGAACTGTACATTTTCTAAAGCTTCATTTCTCACAGCATGTTTCAGTTCCCGGAGCTTAACCTTATCCTTGTCAAGAGCGTACACCGTGCCAACAGCATCAACAATTCTTGCCGCAAGAATTGTGTAATTACCCTTATGACACCCAAAGTCCAACACCCTCTGACCTTTTTTAATGCCCTGATCTCGCAGAAACATTTCCGCGCTCCTTTGCAACCATCTTTCTGCAGCACGCTCCATAGAAAACCAACTTTAATCTTTTCTACTCAAGTGATACTGATGGCATCATTCGGGCATTCTTCAACACATACACCGCACTCCGTGCAAATATCTTCATCCACTTTTGCTTCATCATTTTCGAGCTTGATTGCGTCCATAGGACACGCGTCAACACACAAACCGCATCCCGTACATTTTTCTTTATTTACCTTGGCAGACATAATTGATACTCCTGTCTATGTTATTCCTATTCTGCTTTCCTCAATGATATCGCATCTTGCGGGCATTCCGCTACGCAACGGCCACAACCGTTACATTTGACAGAATCTATTTGCGCAGCTTCATTCATAGTGATAGCCGCTGTGGGACAAACCTTCTCGCAAATTCCACATGCGTTGCACTTCTCCAAGTCTACTACAGCCAGAAGACGAGGAATCGCTACGCCCTGCGCTCCCTGAGAAATTCGCGCATTAAGGACTTTGAGTTGCTCCTCGAGAGCCTGGGCTTGATCTTTGAGATTTTCGACGTCCCCTCCACCTGTCATTGCCTGAGATGGTGCTATATTACCCATACCCACTCCGCGTCCCATGCCACGACCCATTCCCATGCCTCTGCCACCGCCCACCTGTCCTGAGCCTGCCGAAGGGATTCCGCCTCCAGTACCCATTTGCTGCGTTACAGATTGCGTGTTATCAGCGGATGAGGCAGCGCCTCCATCTCCCGTTCCAAAATGACTGGCCACGTTCGGATCCGAAGCTGTTGAAAGGGCTCCTGATTTGAATTGTTCGACAGCCTCTCGCACGACACCGCTGACACCAATAATTACCTGAACTCCAGCAGCTCCAAGTGTTTGAAACGCGTTCGGGCCGCAGTTGCCG
>CAZBGF010000142.1:0-5316 GCA_964491255.1 uncultured Verrucomicrobiota bacterium | reverse complement strand
ATACTCCTTTGCGACAAGAGACTGCCGCCGCTACACTCCCGGCCCGACCGGATCGCCGATCAAGATCGGCTCCTACACTCCGACACTCCGATACTCCCATACACCGATACGTCGTCCGCTCCGACATCTTTTCCTATATTCCCACCGGATCATAACCTATCCCGTCAAAGTCCGCCGGCACCTGGTGCCGTACATATTTACCGATGAACCCATATTTTGCAGTTGCTAACGCTTTGATATGAGATAGTTACTATAAATTCTCTTGCGCTTTCTTAATGCAAATTTTGGGATGAATGTCACAGACGATCCTTCCATTATTTCCTGTGTCTGGGCGACCGGATAAAATGAAATGTTTAGCATTGCCTCTGTTTAATATGAACGGTATTCTCTTTCCATGAAAAGGCTGGTGGTTCTATGCCAAAGAAACGCTCAATAGAGAAATATGCAAGGGCAGCCTGTCGCTGGTTTATCCTTCTAAAGGAAGCCAGGAGCATTGGAGATGATGTATGAACATGGAAGATCGCGGCGAGAGAAAACAAGGCCTGCTGGTATTTACGCTTTTCTGTTTCTTTTTGTTGATTCCATCTTTACTTGCCTGGTTAGTCAACGTTGAAGTCGCTGTTCAAGCCCTTAATGCCGAATGGAAAGCGCTGGTTTTCCTTATACCCGCGCGTGTTTTTAACACCTTCCAACCGTTGGCTGTGGATCTCAGTACCATTAGCACTCTGGTTCCCTTTCTGCTGTTAGTTTTTCCCTTTACCCAGGGGCTGAGAATCATTTTGCGTACACGGAAAGATCCCTCAGCTCTCCACGAGATTGAGTGGCTCCCATACCCCCCTCGTTTTGCTTTTTTTCTCGTTATGCTGGGACTCACCGGAACCCTCTACGGTCTCTTGATCGGTATTGGCATTAGCGAAGTGGAAGATATCATCGGCCACGTGCCCGATTCGGCTGTTATTTCAAGCTCGCTTCGACAGCTCCTTGCCGGCACAGCCACAGCATTACTGAGTTCATTGTTTGGTTTAATAGGCGCTTTTTTCGCGGCCGAGCCCATACCATGGCTGTTTCGGAGAATTACCCAAATAGAAGTCACTTACGAAAGTGATACAAGCCTGACTGAAACTGTTGAAACATTGACGCAGAATCTGCATCAATTAAGCGCAGCCAGCCGATCGTTCAGTGCCCGGCTCAAGCCGAAAGCGTTAGATGGATTATTTAATCAACTGGAGACATTGGAAGCGTCAAATCGGGCATTGTCAGGCAATATAGATGAATCCAATAACAGACTTGAGCGCCTGGAAGATGTCCGCGAGCAAACAAAAGCTATTCTAGTGAGTCTACAGACACTGGAAAGGAGCGTTGCGGCAACCGGAACCCTGCTGGACAACTCGAACGAGCGTCTTAAGCATATGGAAGAAGCACAAAAAGAAACCAATGCTCTTCTACACCGTTTGGACACGCTGGAAAACGCCTTTGTCTCGCTTGGTACCAAGCTGGATCATTCCAACGACCATCTTCAACACATGAAAGAAGAGCGGGAACAGACAAACAACCTGCTCAAACTTCTGCTCAAGGATAATGAAGCACAGCATCAATCATATTTAAAAGCATTTGGCTCCATACTTGAAGCATCTCTGGAGAATACTCGTACAGCTAAACATGACCGTGAAGCTGTTAAGCGCGCTTTCGCCCTTTATGTTCAGGGGCTTGAAAGTGGTAAAACTCGGGAATGAACGAAGAGCTCATGAACAAAAGAAAAGATGAGCGTCATCAGCTTAACCGGCTGGAAAGATTGGCAAAAACCTCCTCGACAAGGCTGTTTTCTTTAAGCCCGAATGACGTACTGGTACAGGTTGCCTTGCCGCTGGTCCTTATTCTTGCCATTGCCACCAGGCTGATGATGATGACTGCACGGGATGAAAGCCCTGTTATTCTCGAATTGTGGAAGCAACAGCTTATTTTGCGTGTCGAGTGGGTTCTTGATAAATGGGAAAAAGAATCAGGACTTTCCATGTTTCCGGAATTTGAGCGTGTTAAATGGAGCGGGGCCTGGCCTGAAGATCCACTTTACCAACGTCTTTGCGAGAATGGCAAAGAGCTGGCCTACATCGAAAACTTGAAACTGAAGCTCTATCAGGAAGCCCTGAAATACCGGCCTGAGAACGTGCTGGGCGAAGCAGGAGAGAAAGCCTCACCCGATCGCGATGTTTATAACTCCGAGGCGTCTGACTCCGGTCATAGACAAAAGTATCTATGGCCTGAATTGACTATTAACGAAGAAAGGCGCCGGTATGCCCTGCAATACATTGAACAAAGATGCCTCAAATGGAAAACACATCTTGAGGACCTGCAGTGGAGCACTATTGAGAAAACAGTTGCACAACTTCCCATAGGAGACAAAATCACGGACAAGAATCTATTAGTCCAAATGAACAACCTGTCACAGGCTTTTGAAAGGCGCGGTTATCAGTTATTGTCTTCTATTGTTGATGAGTATAAGCAGAAGGAGCAGGTTGAAAAGGAATAGATACAGAGATGCTATGCAGTTGGTTCAGGGGTTGACACTCCTTTTTATTGCACTGGCATGTGTTGCCGCATCCGACCAGGTAAGCCGAATATCACCTAAAGACCGGGCAAAATGGCGCCTGGCACAACACGCTGCTGCCCAGCGTGTTCTCGAAAATATTGCAACTCTATCAAGTGGCGTAGACCTCGACATGGTCGTTCTTACTGATGATCTTACAGAAACCATGCAACGGAACGTGGCTTCCCATAAGAACAGGGCAAAAAGCCGTGGCCTGTGCGAGAAATACATCCGGAAAGCGCGCAAGAATACCTTTGAGTCTCAGTTAAACAAGGCTGTTGCCGCGGCACAAGAACACTCTCCGCTTCCTATTAAACAATCGGACGTATTGGAAAAAGTCGATGCTGATTGGAATGTCCTTGTGGATGATGCTGTTTCGGCATTCGCAACTAATTATTTCGGGCAGATTTTTACGAACGCCAGGAGCCGGGCTGTCGCTGTTCAACAACAACAGATCGACATGAGAACACGATACCCCGCCGGAAATGAGATGAACGCCATGCTTATCGAGATGACAAGTAAATTGACTGATGGCCGCAAAAGACTCAACCGTGACGATCTATCAGCTCTCGTGGACAGGCTAAAGCCTTTTGCCGGCGAGGATAAAAGCGTGGTGTTTGACGAAGTCCAACGTTATACCGAGAACGTCGGCAGCACAATGGCTAACGAAATCAGCAATCAATATGAAAATCAACTGGAAGTCCTGGATAAGAATCTTGCTAATCAGAACGAGCTTTTCAACCTTCTCACGGTGGAACGCATCGGCGGCTTCCTGACTGAACGCGTTGACAAATACGTGATAAATGAAGAAAGAAACAGGCGTCAAGCCGATCCTGGCTCCACGAATGTTCCTGTGTACGGTGTTTTCGAAGTGGTACATTCAAACATTACCGTTGCCGCGTTGCAAACTGAGGATGAAGGCTTCAGCGTGTATCTTTCCTCTCTGACCATGAATACCATTTCTCCCACTGACCTCAAACAGAAGATCAATAATCAGCTTAAAAGACATAAAATGGCTGGTAAAAGTGAGGCTGTCTTTCTTGCGGAGTACAGGGAATCCCTGCGTGAGCGGACCGCGTCTGATTATGTCGCGAAAGCCAGGACACCTGCATCTTTAAGTAAAAAAGACACTACGACACGTTTCATGAATATGTTAGGTGGTAATACGAAAGCGTCAAAAACATACGATCAGCAGATCAGGAAAAGAATTAAGACACTACTGCCTGATATACGTAAAGAGATTGCTGAAAAGCAGTTTGCCTTGCATTTCCCGAATTTGATATCTGAACGTACGCTGACCAATAAAACCGTCGAGTATCTTCATGATAAAAGACAATTCAAGCCTCTGGGGTCTGTTTCTGAGGTCACGGAAATCCTGCGAGTTGATAATAAGCTTATGATACCTGATCCGGCAAAATTATCTCTTCTTGAGGAAACTGACAAAATGGTTGTTGACCGCGTAAACCGGTTAATTGACCAGGCGCACGAAGCTTTTGACAGCCAAATGGTTCTTTTGCGTAATCTCGAAAAAAGAAAATTGGATCAATTGCAACGTGACGTTGCTAAGAATCGGTCTTTTGAGAAAATACTGGCGGAATGGACTTCAGACTTGGAGAAAAGCTGGAAAAAACAAGCGCGCGCACAAAAGTCACCCTTTCGTTCACTTTTTGACCGGACAAATGATGCGCTCAACAAAACCGTCAGGCAACTGTATGATACCTGCCAGCAGAAACAGAAGACAACTAAACAAGCGGGCGAGACTACTCTTTCAACCAAATCAGCAAAAAAGGATATTGCTAAAAAAGGTGACGAACATGTTGAAAGCACTTCGATTCCTTCACCATCAGCACGGAAAGAAGACGAATCACAAGAGAAAGAAAAGCAGGCTGATGGCGATGGAGAGGGAACAACCGAACAGGCTGCAATATGGGATCAGCACCCTGATTGCGCAATCATACTTGCCGATACTGAAAAGAATTTTTGCGAGGCAATTCTGAAATCCGCGGAAACCGGAATTGTCGTGAATATCAAGTTTGATCCCGCTGAAACAGAAAAGGCTTCAGGAGCCATTTTCACAGGTATACAGAAAGAGTTACAGGAAATATTGACAGCAAAGAATAACAAACGGCCCGGAAGAAGATTTTTCTTCTTCATAACGGCAAAGCGAGTGCCGAAGCTGAAGGTTGTCATTATTGTCAAGAGCGTTCAACTCCGTCATATGACGAGTATCCTTCTGCGGCAGAGTGTTGAAGCTCAACTGGAAGAATGGTCCTCTTCCCATCCTGATTCCCCGCCCATTGAACTGATATGGAAAGTTGGATTGTAATCTATTTCCCATACTCTCCCAGCACGTGCGAAACGCCGTGATGGCCATGTCCGCTGTCCGTGTGGACAGGCTCGCGCTTTTATTTCTTTGCTCAAGTGCGGCTGGTTCCAACTCGATAAGCGAACTATCAGGCAACAAGGCCGCTCAACTTTTTTATGACCTTTTGAGGGCCAACGACTATTGCACCCGTGCGTACGGCTGCCTGCGCCACGTCATCGGCATTGAAGTGATCCCAATGATTATGCGTAATAAGGATCAAGTCTATCCTGGACATCCTGTGCGGTCCGGCCGGTACTGTCAAAAGTTCGATGAAAGAATGAAAGGCAAGAATCTCGCGCAGAGACGCAGAGGACGCAAAGATGAAGTCTTGTATTTTGAGCAATTCCTTGAGCCGCCGTCGTCACGA
>CAZBGF010000141.1:0-5321 GCA_964491255.1 uncultured Verrucomicrobiota bacterium | reverse complement strand
CTCTTTGTGTCCTTCGTGACTTCGTGGTTAGTACTTTTTCAGTATCGACTAATTAATGTCAAAAACGTATTTCAAACGAATCAAATGTGCCTGTTACCGCGGTATATGTTTCATTAAAATCCGTCACATGCGCATGGGGCGGACCGTGACGGCACCAGGCAACAAAGTCGCGAATGGTCTTCCGGTCGCCTTCCGCCGTAATTTCTACTCGTCCGTCAGGCAGATTTTTAACCCATCCAGTGACATCGAGTCTTACGGCTTCATCCCTGCAGCAATACCGGAAACATACACCTTGGACCCGTCCGGTGACAAGAAGATGAATTTGTGTTTTCATGGTAGCTTTTCAATTTGAATTATTTGCCACAAAGGCAATTATCAATTCGGAGTTCGGACCTTTCTTTCTTCCGCGTTCCCCGTTCCGATTTCCGCGTTTGTATCACTCCGATACTCCCTGCCCGCAATGCTGCGCATAGCGTTGCAGGCGGCCCCTCCCGTTACATCTTACTAAGCAACCCATTCTCTTCAGATTTTTTGACTTTGCTACTCTGTGCCTTTGTTCCTTTGTGCCTACCTTACTTTTCTTCGTGACATCAGTACTGTAGCGACAAACAGGGGAAGGGTCACTGCCAGGCACATAATTGCGAATATATCTCCATATTTCGTATAAAATGTCATTGGCATGTCGGCGCCAGGAACAAAAACGGATTTTATACTGAATTCGGGCTCTGGTAAATGCCCTCTCGCCGGTTTCAGCATTCCATAAACAACACCATTTTGATTGATAAAACATGTTATTCCTGTATTTGTCGCGCGAACAGCAGCTACGCGGTTCTCTACACATCGAAACACGCAATGAGTCATTTGCTGGCGTGAGGCGCAGGAAGGGTCAAACCATGCGTCGTTTGTTTGATTAATCAGCAGGCGCGCGCCTTTCCAAACGGCCTTCCGGGCAAGCGAGGGAACCGTATCCTCAAAACAGATCAAAACGGCAAAAGGCGCTTTCAATCTGTCCAGCCTGAAAATCGTGCTGACCTTTCCGCTCGTGAAACTCCCTTCAATAGGCGATAGAGTTTTCAGAAAGGGAAAAATGTGTTCCATTGGAATATATTCACCGAAAATTACAAGATGCTGTTTGTCGTAACTCTGGAGTCGGTTGTGATCCTGAGTAAACAGCAATGAACTGTTGTAATAGTTTGTTCCGGTGGCTGATTCCTTCGCATCCATTGAGCCGACCAGGATGGGAACGCCATAGACAAGCAAATCTGAAATCACCTTTTGGCTTGGACTGCTGTATCGCACAAAATCAGGCACTGCTGTCTCAGGCCATACTACCAGGTCGGGAGCAAAACGTTTGATGACAGACTCCGTGGTGTTTTTCAGGCGCGCGTAAATTTCATCAATATATTCTTCAGACCATTTTTCAACCTGTATGATATTCGGCTGGATAGCTGCAATTGTTAACGTCCCTGACGTACTGTTAAACTGGCGCATGGCTTTATTGCCATACACGAAACTGAGAGCGAGAACAGCTATGCTGATCATTAATTCAGGATGCGCTCGATACCGCTTTGAACCCTGCATCCGTAAATACTGCACGATTGTTAATGCCAATGCCGTATTTACCATAGCAATAATATAGGAAACCAGATAAACACCTCCCCATTGCGCGCACTGAATCAGGACCAGATTATTAAACTGGCTTACCCCGAGAGGATTCCAGGGAAACCCACTGATAAGGGTGGATCTAAGAAATTCAAAACCAACCCACATCGCCGGAATAGTCAGCATTAGAAGAGGATTGCCTATACGACCATGAATACCGCGTCGCCGTATCCACCACGAGACTGTCATTGAAAAACACGCAATAAATAAAGCGCAATAGACACCAAGACAAACCCAGCCAAGATACGAAACATGAATTACCCATGATACGGACAATAACCAGAAGATAACCCCGCAGAGCAGACCAAACCTGAATGACCATCCAGGTGGGGAATAAACGCAGATGACCAGAAGAGGAACCAGCGCAATCCACGCCGCCGCCGCCCATTCCAGCGGCGGAAACGACGCAAATAGAAACACCCCTGACACAACAGCTGCCAGTCCCTGGTAAAAAACAACTGGAAAAATACGTAAATATTTTTTCATGCCCCGCAGCATTTTTTGTATTTTTTCCCGCTTCCGCACGGACATGGATCATTGCGTCCGATTTTCGGCTCCTTACGGTGCACGGGCTGTGCGCCTGACTGTTTTCCAGGTCCTTGAGATGATCCCGCTGACATCATGGAGGCAGTACTGCCCAATGCAGCAATCTCATCATGAACAAGTTTCTGAGGCATCGTAGCCACCAACCGTTCGTATGCCATCAGAGATGTTGTTGACCGGAATATGGTTTGTACGACTTCCATTTTGATGTTGTCCATCAATGTGGAGAACATATCAAACGCCTCTCGCTTATACTCAACCAATGGATCCTGCTGGCCATAGGCTCGCAGGCTTACCCCCTCCCTGAGATTGTCTATGCTCCGGAGATATTCCTGCCACAGCGAATCAATGGAGTGCAGAATAATATAGCGTTCTAAGTCAGGAAGCTTTTTTTCATCTTCAACCTGAATTTTTAATTCATAAGCCCGTTTGATCCGGTCGAAAACAATAGATGCGACTTTTTCCGGAGTCAGCGAATCTGTCTTCAACTCTTCTGTATGAAATCCCACAGGAAAAGAGGTGTTTATCCAATCAATATAAGATTTAACAGCATCATCGGATTCATCAATCAGCAAAGATTCGGCTTGTGATTCAATGACATCAGCTACGATATCATAAATATGTTCCCTGACATTTTCGGATTTTACAATTTCACCGCGGAAACCGTAAATGATTTCGCGTTGTTTGTTCATAACATCATCGTATTCCAGCGTCCGCTTTCGAATGGAATAATTGTGCTGTTCGACACGGCGCTGAGCTGTCTCAATGGATCGGTTCAACCAGGAGTGCTCCAGTTCCTGGCCTTCTTCAATCCCCATCCGGCTCATAATATTGGCGATCCGGTCCGATCCGAACAATCGCATGAGATCGTCTTCCAGCGATACGTAAAACCTGGATGACCCGGGATCGCCCTGCCGGGCGCACCGGCCGCGAAGCTGACGGTCTATTCGTCTTGACTCATGACGTTCCGACCCAATGACATGAAGACCGCAAGGCTTTTCATTCAACCAGTGCCGCAGAGGTTTGTCTTCGTATGGCTTATCCAGGGTCAGATCGGATATAATAATATCTTTAGGTAGATAGACGACATCTTTCCCCAGCTTGATATCCGTTCCTCGTCCTGCCATGTTTGTAGCAATCGTCACGGCTCCTGCCTGCCCGGCACGCATCACAATATCAGATTCACGTTCATGATTCTTGGCATTTAAGACATTATGCGGAATACCTTCACGCTTGAGCATTCGACTGATCAATTCCGATGTGTCCACGGAAATCGTTCCTACCAGGACAGGCTGTCCACGTTTATGAGACTTATCAATTTCATCGATAATCGCTTTATATTTTTCCCGTTTCGTCCGGTAAATCATGTCATTGGAGTCAACTCTTCGAATTGGCCGATTAGTTGGAATGACCAGAACATCCAGCTTGTAAATATCTCTGAATTCATTAGCTTCTGTTTCAGCTGTCCCGGTCATGCCTGCCAGTTTTTCATACATTCTGAAATAATTCTGAATGGTGACAGTCGCCAGAGTTTGCGTTTCACGTTCAATCTTTACGCTTTCTTTGGCTTCAATCGCCTGATGCAGGCCGTCGCTCCAACGCCGTCCGGGAAGAATACGGCCTGTAAATTCATCTACAATCAGGACCTGATTATTTTGAACAACATATTCAACATCCTTTTCATATAAACAAAATGCCCGTATAAGCTGGTCAATGTTATGAATGCGTTCACTTTTTTCCGCGAAATTGGTTTGGATGCTTTGCCTGTTTTTTATTTTTTCCTGGCTTGAGATAGATGTGTCTGCATCCATGTCGGTTAATTGGGAAATTATATCCGGCAAAATATATGCATCAGGATCGGATGGGCTTAACTCGAAACAGCCTTTTTCCGTCAATGTGGCGTCGTGACCGCGTTCATCAATTGTAAAAAACAGTTCCTCGCGCAGTGCTCTGGCTTGTTCTTTATGCAAATCGCTCAGCATGGTCATTTCAACCTGCTCCACCATTTTGCGGATAGATGATTCCTCCATCATATGGAGCAGCTGTTTGTTTTTAGGCATGCCATGGCGCACTTGGTACAAACGTAGTTTGGCTTCTTCATCATTCTTTTTTTCCAAATGCTCCCTGACCTCTTTGATAAACGAATTACATAATTCTTTCTGCTGTTTCACAATGCGACTGACCATAGGCGTTAATTTCGAGAATTGATGGCTTGATACTGGAGCCGGACCGGAAATAATGAGCGGTGTTCTGGCTTCGTCAATGAGGATGCTGTCGATTTCATCGACAATAGCATATACATGACTTCGCTGGACAACATCCTCAGGCCTTTGGGCCATGCCGTTATCGCGAAGATAATCGAATCCAAACTCGCTGTTGGTGCCATAGGTAATATCTTTAGCATACTCCGCACGTCGTTCTTCCGGATTCATCTGGTTTTGAATACAGCCAACTGAAAGACCCAGGTATTCGTAAACCAGCCCCATCCACTGAGAATCGCGGCGCGCCAGAAAATCATTCACAGTAATCAGGTGAACGTTTGCGCCAGTTAGCGCGTTCAGGTAAAGAGGCATTGTTGCCACCAGTGTTTTGCCTTCGCCAGTTGCCATTTCAGCGATTTTGCCATGATGAAGCGCGATAGCACCCATGAGCTGAACGTCGAACGGCACCATGTCCCAGACCATATCATGGTTGCATACCTCAAATTTTGCGCCCGTTAATCGGCGGCAAGTGTTTTTTACCACTGCAAACGCTTCACTAAGAAGATCGTCTAACGATTCCCCCCGCGCGAATCTTGCTTTGAGTTCAGCTGTCTTGTCCTTGAGTTCTTTCTCGGAAAGCGATTGATAATCATTTTCCAAAGCGTTGATGTGGTCAACAAGCGGGCGAAGTTTTTTTAATTCCCGTTTATGCTGGTTTCCAATGATTTTATTCAGAATCCATTTCATGTCAGTAAATGTAACAAATCATATACCATTTGTCAAAAAATGCTTCATGCTTGTCTGATTCAGACAGTAGACTATAGACATTAGCTTCTTAAACTTCAGGAGAAGAATTTCTGACAGCCTGCCCGCCTGCCCGAGCCGGAGCTCAGGCCGGCCAGGGTGGGACCGCCC
>CAZBGF010000140.1:0-5368 GCA_964491255.1 uncultured Verrucomicrobiota bacterium | reverse complement strand
TGCCGAGAGAAAGTGTTTATTGCCTTCCCTTAAATAGCGGATACCGGCAGCCAACATATCGGCGTCTGCCTTGTTTGCTGCGGCGTAAAGAAAATATTTTGCAATATCAATTGGATCGTGGCCGGAACTTTGAATAAATCGTTTGACACGGGATATGCCAGAGTTTGCCGGATTAGATATATCTCGGATACGGCCGTTTTTATCCCTTGATTTCAGAGCCCTGATAACCTCACCAAGTTCCACCTTTCCCGCTAAGCATCCGCGTGAAGACCTGCCACCATACAGTTTAACCCTGCCCGCCTTGACTAGACGAAAAATACGCTGTCTAGGGACGCCACACATTGTCGCAACTTCTGATTGAGTTAAGAGTTTCATATCTTTCTATGTAACACGTTACCAAAAACGCAATAGGTGTGTCAAGAGAAACTTTTAACAAAATTTAAGGAAAGGAAATAATATGTCTTTTTCAAAAACACCATTAGGTAGGCGGCGGATGCTTCGAGGTTTTAATGCTGTCGAATTCGCGAAGAAGCTACGGAAGCTTGGCCTCACCAAGATGACCGTTAAGAGGCTGTATAACATCGAATGTGGAATTTCGACAATAACAGAAGCGGAACGCTTAATTATTTGTCGGGAGCTCAAAATTAGTCCGGTAGAGGAGAAGAAAATCTTTGACGATTAACAGCGTAAAAAATGTATTAAGTAAGGAGTTGAGAATATGACATCCACAATGAATGATAGAATTTTCCTGTCTGGATATATTCGGCGCCCAGAGGCGGCAAGATATTTAGGCATTAGCATTAGAACACTAAGCGAATGGCAACGGCGAAGAGTGGTGCCGTTTATTCATGTATCGCACCGAGTAACGCTTTTTCGGATAAGGGATTTGGATAAGGCGCTTGGCCGTTACCGTATTAGATGCGTGGGGGAGGTGACGTTATGAGCCCTTGGCAACGTTTTATCAGGTGGGTAATGAAATACAGCAGTTTACACCCTTACACAACGAGAAAAATTTACTTATGTTTCCGGGGGAGGATAAAATTATGAAAACTACGGATTTTTTATCTCGTCTTCGCAACGTGAAGAAAGTCTCTAACGGCTGGGCAGCTCTTTGTCCCGCACATGACGATCATAATCCCTCTTTGAGTATTAGAGAGGGTAAGAATGGAGAAACACTGTTGTACTGTCATGCCGGTTGTGAGAACAAAAAGATTATTGAGGCTATGGAGCTCAAGATGTCTGACCTTTTTCCTGATAAGCAGGCCAACGGTAAGCGGCGGCGTGTTGCGGCTTATGATTATAACGACCTTGACGGTAATCTTCTATACCAGAAACTGCGTTATGTCCCGAAGGGGTTCGGTGAACGAAGACCAGACGGAAACGGCGGTTGGATATGGAAACTGAAAGGTGTTAAGCGGATTCTCTATCGCCTCCCCAAAGTGGTTGAGGCGGTGAAGACGAATAAGATTATTTTTATCGTCGATGGGGAAAAGGATGTTGACACAGTCGAGAAACTGGGATTGACGGCAACGTGCAACCCTTTCGGAAACGGAGAGTGGCGGGCATCCTACACCCAAACACTAACCAGCGGACGTATCGTCATCATTGCTGATAAAGACGAATCAGGCAGAAATCACGCTCAGCTCGTGGCAAGGAATCTTTTTAGCAAAGTAAAATTGCTTCAGATGATTGAATTGCCCAGTCGGAACGATAGCTATGTTAAAGATGTCTCTGACTGGATTCAGGCAGGCGGCACGTTGGACGAACTTCAGGAGCTTGTGAAGGCAACGCCACAATGGGAGCCAGCCAAAGTATCAGAAAACAGCGAAGACGATACAATAGCGATTCAAGCACAATTCTTTAAAATCTGGCAAAACAAAGGATTAAACAATGCTGAACGATATAAAAAGATGACAGAAGTTGTTCTGAATTATCTCCATAAACGCGGCCGGTTCTTCTTTCATGCGGATTATAAAAATCACTCAACGGCTATGTTCTTTGACTCACGGCGGAAGCTATTACTTCAGCTCGCCAGCAATGAGTTTCAATCGTGGCTGTCAATCTACATCGGCATAAACCGCACTGAACACGCTTTCAAGTTCATCTTTGCGGCACTAGAAGACGAAGCGCTCGTCGGCAAGACAACAGGTTTGCAACCAGAAATATTTTGGGCTGCTAGACCTGGAGCGATCTATCTTTCAAATGGAGATGGGCAAGCTATGAAAATTACCGCAAATAAGGTTAAACTTGTGGACAACGGCACCGATGATGTTCTGTTCGCGGCTGGACACACTCTCCGACCATGGAAGCTGACAAACCCTGTTGATCCGGTGGAGTCGTGTAGGCTCTTTAGTGATATGAAAGCTGTGGCACTGCACGCAAAGGACTTATTCCGATTATGGCTCTGTTCATTACCAACAAATCAACGTTGCAAGCCGCCGCTTGTATCTTCAGGCCCAGTGGGGAGTGGTAAAACTCGGCTGGCTTATGGGGTTTTTGAGCTATACGGAATGACTCCACGCATTGCCGCAATCACAGATGGGGGAGAAGATGACTTCTGGACAACCGTTGATGGAGGCGGGCTTGTTTGTTGGGACAACGCCGACACAAAAAATAAATGGCTCCCGGATGCTCTGGCCGCCGCCGCAACCGATGGTATTCACGAAAAACGCAGGCTTTACACGGATAGTATCATAATTCAGCAACGGACACGATCATGGACAATCGTGACAAGCGCCAATCCCATATTCGCCGCTGATCCTGGACTCGCAGACCGTGTTCTTGTGATCCGACTTGAACGACGCAAAACAGAAACCGCTGAAAGTGAGCTATCAGATGAAATTATTGCCAACCGTGATTCTGGTATGTCCTGGATTGCTCAGACGCTTTCAAAGACACTGGCAGACCGTGATCCAGTTCCTAAAAACCTGAACCAACGTCATCCAGACTTCGCTGCCTTTGCCGTTCATATAGGGCGGGCTATTGGCAGAGAACAAGAGGCTATTGACGCACTCCAAGCCGCAGAAGCAGATAAACCCATGTTCAATCTTGAAAATGATGACATGGGAAACGCCTTGTTTGATCTCATGTTAGACCTTGAGTCGTTTGAGGGTACAGCTGCAGAACTGCTTGATGAATTGAAAAAGCAAGACAGCTATTTTGAGAACTGGACACCGAAACGGATTGGAAAACGGCTTCAAAAACTTTGGCCACACCTTGAGAGTATATTTCAAGCAAAGCAAGATAAGCAGCACGGTGGCATCCTACGTTATGTTTTGCGAGTGAATAAGAGGTAATGGTGGGTTTGGTGGATTTGAGAGGCCATTTTCACTAAAACCCCCGCGTACTAGTAAAAATAATACTTTATGGAAAAACACGTTTTAAACCAACCAAAACAACCAAGTAGCCGAAAAACCTTAGGAAATTCATGAACAGCGAAAACCAGATTCCTTCGCTTCCGGTCTTAAAACACATAGGTGACCTGTCTGACATCCGTCCTGTGGTCATTATTGACACTCGCGAACAGGAACCATTGCCGATCAGCCGATTACCTACGTTTCGAACCGGACTTGTATCCGGAGACTATTCCTTTTCTGGCGGCCAAGACCTCTTCGCCGTAGAGCGGAAATCCCTTAACGATCTGGTTTCCTGCTGTATGGGGCATAATCGGGAGCGTTTTGAGCGTGAATTACACCGTCTCCGTGGCTTTCGGTTCAAGCGTCTGTTAATCGTAGGCAGTCGCGCCGAAATTGAGCTTAAGCATTATCGCAGCGCAATAAACCCCGTTTCCGTCCTGCACACGCTGGACGCATGGGAAATCCGCTATGACCTGCCTATTGTCTTTGAGCCTTCGCCTTCAGCCGCCGCCTGCCATGTGGAATCATGGATATGGTGGTTCTGCCGTGAACAGGTGTTGCAGTGCAATGCCATATTACGTCATCATAGTTGAATTAAAAATAAAAAGTGAGACAAAATAGCACAGTGTGGTTTTATATTTTCTGTTATTTATGACGAGATTGCATAGGGACTCAGCGAAAATGCGTTTTAGCAGCATGCCGACATTCATATACAACACCTTATCATCAATATAGATATGACTTTTATGTATTGAGACTGGAGCATGACCATCGAAGTTATACTAACCTTTGTACACCTTTGTACATCGAGAAATGAATTGTTGGATATTTAGCAAGTAATTTGATAGGGCGGACGCCCCACTGGTTTTTTTACCTATCTTGTAACACACTTAATTGTAATGGCTTATGTTATAATGGATTTTTGCTTTTCCGCTATCTCTTTTTTAATAACTAAGTCTAAAAAAAAGCCATATTTATAAACACTTGTGTTTGTGTGCCTTAGGTGTTTTAAAAGAGTTTTGAAAAGGTTACATAACTAATTATTACGCGACGTTACCTGAAAGGATGGCCGACCATGAAAAAACGAAGAAAGAATCTGTTGACCGTGCAAGAAGCCGCGGAACTGGGGGGAGTAAGTGTTCCCACCATCATGTTCTGGCGAAAAACGCGCAGGATTCAGGCCGTCAGGCAAGGGCATTATCTGCTTATTCCAAAGGGGGAAATTGTACGGATGACCAGAGCACAAGTCTGTTTTATGTGTGGTAATGAGTTCAGACAAACTACGCTGAGGCAACGGTTCTGTTCTGCGGTATGTAGGCAACAGGCGAGCCGGTACGGGCTGATAGACCGGTCATAATCGCAAGGTGTTGTAACAAACATGCTAGCCGGTAGCAGCTTATAAACAGATTATAAGGGGGGTATGCCGTGCCGGTTTGCCCACCCCACCCCGTGCTTTCGTATAATAATGCTTATGCCCGTGCATATTGGATTCCTCATAAAAGTTAAAAAAACAAGAGATGATTAGAATTGTCATTTTCATTCCAGTAGTATAAAATACAGTAATAATGGTTCGCTGACTAAGAATGGATATTCGCTATGCCAGACATTAAGTTCCTATGTCCCCATTGCCACCAATCGCTTGAAGCCCCACTTGACACGGGAGAACAGATCATTGCCTGTCCAACATGCAAGAAGCTGATGCGGATCCCCATCGGTCCATCAAGTGTCCGTAATCAAGAAACGGCAGAATTGCCTCGGGAGGCCCCTGCCGCATGGTTTAAGCGCAATCCCCGAAGAGTGCGTAGCATCGCATTTGTGTTCGCCGGTTGTATTCTGGCGGTTGTAATCGCGTGTCTTACATGGCGGTCTTCTGCACCGCCCATATGGCTTACCATCAGCTATGCTGACCTGTTGGATAGAGACGCAATCATCCGCACAGGCCAGGACCTAGTCTCAGCACTGGGCGACAGCAGACTACGGAATGCGGTGCAGCCCTTCGTCGACCCCTATTC
>CAZBGF010000139.1:0-5396 GCA_964491255.1 uncultured Verrucomicrobiota bacterium | reverse complement strand
TCCTCTCAAGCAGTTACACGCTCTCCTATGATAAATTAGGTGAAACAGGCTATACACCGGTACCTGGTGATTATGACGGGGATGGTAAGAGCGACTTAGCGGTATATCAGGAAGCATCAGGCTACTGGTTTATCATCCTATCAAGCAATTATACGCTCTCCTATAATAAATTAGGTGAAACAGGTTATACACCGGTGCCTGGTGATTATGACGGGGATGGTAAATCTGACCTTGCGGTTTACCATGAAGCATCAGGCTACTGGTTTGTCATCCTCTCAAGCAGTTACACGCTCTCCTATGATAAATTAGGTGAAACAGGCTATACTCCGGTGTCCGGTGATTATGACGGAGATGGCAAGTCTGACCTAACGGTATATCATGAAGCATCAGGCTACTGGTTTGTCATCCTCTCAAGCAGTTATACGCTCTCCTATGATAAATTAGGTGAACATGGGTACACACCCGTCAGGTAGGGAGAGAAGAAGTATCGAAATAACGGAGTTGTAGCCGAGCTTCACATCTGGGTTGCGCTCCATGCTTCTCACCACCTCCAGAACGTGATGTTTGCTGTGCCATCCCTAAACTTTTCTTCGAGTTTGCGCCTCAACCATACCCGAATTGTCGATTGAACCGCCGGAATCAAAAGAAGGAACCCCGCTGTATCAGTAATCAGTCCAGGTGTGATCAGTAAAACCCCTGCTATTAAAATCATAACGCCGTCCATTAACCCATATTTTGCAGTTGGCCCCGTACATACGGGGTGCTGCAAAAACAACCATGGGAATACGACGATCCATATGATAACGGACATGGCACATTTGATCACCCGCGAATGTCAGCGGGATTATATCATCCGATCCAGTCCGGCCAAAATCACATGACCCTCTATCGCAACTTCTTTGACCGTGTCCGTGGGATCCGGATTCACCCATATCAACGCATGCCAGCGCATTGGTCGTCCCCAGGCATCCCGTCCTTCCTCTGCTACATCGGCCCAATACATCAACGCATTGGCGTCTCCAGTCAGGGGATGCGCGTGGAGCTGAAGAATGTTGATGCTGTCGGTCAACTCCACTCGGTATTCCTGGTTTTCCGTCCGTATCACATAACATCCGATGCTGGACTTCGCTGACAATTCAGCGCGGTCTTTGGCCATATCGAATCCGGGATCAATGGCATGAACAAAGCGCAAAGCTCGGCTTTTTCCACGGACATGAATAACGCAGGGCGCCTGGCAGACATGCCGCAGACTGCCCGGATATGGCTCGACAACAACAGCGGACTTCAGCGCAACAGCTGTCCATTCTCCCTTAGGTTCGGTACGAGCGCCGAGTTGCGCGCGGGTTGACGCCATCCGGTACTTGACAGCGTCATACGTATCAACTTTCGCCGCATCCGTACAATTCTTCCACCAGAACGCATTGGCGGAAAACAGCACCTTCTGGATCAGGCCGTGCCGGGCGAGCTCCGATTCCCGCGCCGCCTTCCATGTGGAGACCTCTGCTCCGACAACCCCCGGCGCACGCAAACGCGCGATATTGAAAGATAAGGGATCGAAATTCCCGAAAACCGTGGAAAACCCCTTGTTATTAAAATAGTCTTGGGAGAAAGGATCCAAACCCCAGTACCAGTCCAGGATCAAAATTTCACGATGCACGGGAATGACTGCCAGTTTATCCAACGCCTGGTAGGTTTCGCCCTTTATGTCTTCGCGCGTTATATCCCGGCCAGCATGTTCCCGGCCGCCCACGATAAGATTCATGAACTTGTCGCCCCACATGGCGCATCCAATTTTCTTTTTCAGTAAATAATTATGGATGCGTTTAACATCCTTATACAGAATGTCGGACGGTTGCTTCTCCCGGCAGCGCGGACAACACCCTATGGTATACCATTCATCATGCCCGATATGAATGGTTTTAGGGGTAAACACCTCAGCCACTTCGTCAATCACGTCGAACAACAACGGATAAGTGTCAGGATGATGCGGACAATAAGTGTCCGGATATTGATGAGAAGGGTCTTCAGCAATTTCCGGGTGCGCGCAGCAGAGGTAATAGGAATGGCTTAAGGACTGAACCTCGGGAATCACCTCAATCTGTAGACTGCGTGCGGTCTCCGCCAAATCCCGCGCTTCAATCTGGGTTAAGAACGAACCCCCGGCCACGGAACCGTGCATGGCGTTAGGATGGCTATGCATGCGACTCGCAAACGACTTATCGTTGTAACCGACGCGGTCGGCAAATTTTTCCCAGGCGGCATTGACTTCCGGATGCCGCTTGTATTCCAGCCCGCCACCGATTTCCAGAAAGAGCGTGTTGAATTTCAGCGACGCCAACCATGCCAGCCAGCGTTTGAAAAACGGGATATCCTCGCGGGCAGGCAAAAAACAATGCACGCCGCGTATGCGCAAAGCAGGCGCGTCCCAGACACGGGCAGACGCCCAACGGTCGGCATTCAGGCGCAGTTGTTTCAGGCTTTGCAACGCCATCATTGCGCCTTGGACTGTTACGGCGCCCACCGTAAACGGAGAACGGGTTGTATCAAAGTAGTATCGTTCCGGCGACATCTCAGCGCCGAATGTGACGTCTCCTCCGGCAAGAGCCTCTGTCTCGTTCAAAGGCAGGATTCGAATCTCAGCCTGCGCAACATCCGTTACTAAAACCAAATCCAGGCACCGCGCCAGGTCCTCCGCTCCGGAAGCCATCGCCGGGGTAACCCAGAGCGACTTCACCAGCGCTTCACATTCGCCGTTTATCTCTTCACGCCAGGCAAACGGATAAATCGAAGGTAAACAAAAATTTATACGCTCAACCTGCGGTCCATCAATGCCAATCTTTCCGTTCATTTTTTCCCTCTCCATTGAAACTTGCAAACACAATTCATCTGATTTCGATATTTTTTTATCACGCTATCGTATCAGCCGATCCAAGGATAATTTATTTCAACTGTAGTTCACAAAGCCTCATGCGATATTCACAAATATTTACCGCAAAACAACTTATACTGATCAGTTCGCGGTCAGGTTCCTTTCTACCGCCGAACAAACAACCCGTCGGATTTTTTTTACTTATTCCTGCATCCAAGACGTAAAGGTGGAAAATGTTGCTTATTTATTGTATTTTGAATTGTTTTTTCCGTATATTTATATATGCGGTATTGATATGTAAAACAAGGAAAACTTACGAAAAAAATTCCGTCCAGACAAAAAAAGAAATTGATGGATCAAGCGTGGGAAATGTTACGATATTACCATTATGCGTATAGAACTGAACAAACATATTGCCAATGGATTCTGCGGTTTATCCATTATTTCGGCAGACAAACGCATCCACGTTGGCCATGCGAGTATAGACCTTGCAGTCGTTGAACAGGCTTCGCGCTCAGGAAAGGTTAGAATCAACAAGTGAAAAAACACATTGACCTGACACGCGGGTCTGTAGAAGGACACGTACTGCGCATGACACCGCCCATGACAGTCGCGTTCTTTTCCATGATGGCTTTTAACCTGGCGGATACATGGTTTGTATCCAGGCTGGGGACGCAATCGTTGGCAGCCATGGGGTTCACCTTCCCTATCGTGATGGTATTTTATTCGATCGCCATGGGCATAGGGCTCGGCACGTCCTCCTGTGTGAGTCGTGCCATCGGTGCGCAAGACTACGATCGCGTACAACACCTGACAACTTACAGTCTTCTGCTAACTTTAGGCATCATGTGTCTTCTGGCCTTCTTCGGAAGGCGATACATGCCGGAAATGCTTACCGTTCTGGGCGCTGAAGCAAACACAAAACAACTCGCGATGAAATACATGCGAGTATGGTTCCTGTTCGCGCCGGCCGCCGCGCTGCCCTTGGTCGGCAACAACGCCATCAGCGCAACGGGCGATACGTTATGGCCGGGCATTATCATATCCTCGGCGGCTGTACTGAATGTCATTATGGACCCGATTCTGATATTTGGTTGGGGGCCGATCCCCGCCATGGGAATCACCGGTGCGGCATTAGCAACAGGATTGACTCACCTTCTAACCGTCGGCTGGGCTTTCTTGTTGATACACTATAAGTGTCACTTACTTACCATGCGATGGACGGGGTTGCGAAAGTTGCTTGGCGCCTGGGGCAGCGTCTTGCAAATTGCCATACCCAGCGCTGCAACGAATCTGCTCATGCCGGTTACGATGGGGATTGTTACGCGAATGATTTCCGGATTCGGTGAAGTCGCAGTCGCGGCAACGGCAGTCGGTCAACGCATCGAGCATTTCACGTACCTGCTGCCAATGGCAATGGGCTCGACACTGGTTCCCATCATCGGTCAAAACTGGGGCGCCAAACGAGTTGATCGTGCCCATGAAGCGTGGGTCAAGACCAATTGGTATGGAATCGCATACGCCGTGCTATGCCTCGGTCTTGCGATTCCACTGGCCGCTCCCGTCGCACGACTTTTCAGTCGAGACCCGGAGGTCATCCGGTTTGTCACTCACTACCTGTGGATCATATTAACAGGAGCCATTCTACAGCATCCTATGGTTTATACGGGATTTGCGTTCAATGCGATTCAAAAACCACTGCATGCGTCTCTACTTACGGTTATTCGATTAGCGGGCCTCACGCTGCCTATGGCATACCTCGGATCCCATCTGCTGGGTGTATACGGCGTATACTTAGGAATATCGGCAGCAACTATTCTGGCGAGTCTCCTGGCTCTGACATGGTTCAGCAAAACGGTGCGCGGAGCTATGTGAGCATTGACCGCACGTCTAATTTGTACGCGTACCGGAATCTACGAGTTATTCGATATCCTGCATTGCCCTTATGAAACCACTGGCCGAAACAAGCCGGGAAGATTTAACCAGGGGAAAAGATTATAATGGCAAAATTTATGATAAAAGATAAAAATATACAGAAGCTATACGCCAATGATACCAATAACCGGAAAAACGCATGAATGAAAGGATATGCGCAATGAAGTATTCAGAAACCCAACAGGGCCGTACATTTGTCATACGCCTCGAGGACGGCGATATTGTTCATGAAGAGATTGAAAAATTTGCCCGTGAGCAGAACATTCAATCCGGTTTTTTGATTATTCTCGGAGGAGCAGACAAAGGGAGCAAGCTTGTGGTCGGTCCTGAACAAGGACGCGCAACGCCTGTTGTGCCCATACAGCATGTTCTTGAGAACATTCACGAGATCGCAGGCACAGGAACGATATTCCCTGATGAAAAAGGCAAACCCGTGACACATATACACATAGCATGCGGCAGAAAAGAATCCACGAAAACAGGCTGTGCCCGAGCCGGTGTAAAGGTGTGGTATGTAATGGAGATTGTCCTGATTGAGTTGGTGAAGTGTAAAGCCAAGCGTGTTTTAGACTCTGCTACCGGATTTGAGCTG
>CAZBGF010000138.1:0-5429 GCA_964491255.1 uncultured Verrucomicrobiota bacterium | reverse complement strand
TTAGAATGCTGAAAATCAAAATAGCTGTTTTAAATGATCTGCATTATGGTTCAAATATACTGTGCGGCGAGTGTCACGGGGATATATCAGACATTCTCCTTTTGCGCGCTGTTCACCGCTTGAACCGATTCATCAAGCCGGACGTGACGCTGATTCCCGGTGATTTGATCCAGAATGCTGTTTTTCCCGGTGCAAAGCGGAAGCTCCAGCGACTCCGTGAAATTTTCGATTTACTGAAATCTCCATGGATTGTTCTTCCCGGCAATAATGATGGCGATGCAACTCAATTTTATTCTGTCATGCCAAAACCGGCAAAGTGGATTGATATAGGCGAGTTCCGTTTTATTCCTTTTATAGACGAGGATAGGCCGGAGTATAACGCGCATCGGTCCTGTGAAGATATAGATCGGATGTCTGCAGCCAGGGCAGGACATCCCGGACCGCTCATTGCGTTTCAACATATGTCGCTTCATAGGCCGGGCAGTTGTGATTGTACATTCAATTTAACGAATGCAGATGAAGTTCTTGATTCGATGCGGAAGAATCGTGTCATGCTGTCTATTGGCGCTCATTTTCACAAGGGCGTTCCGCTGATGCAGGATGAGGGTGTTCAGACAGTTGTGTCGCCTGCTCTCGCTGAATCGCCGTTTCCGTTTCTTGAAATTAATATTGACGGTTCCAGGATTCAGACAATTCGCCATGAACTGCGGATGAACCCGAATCTATCTCTGTTTGATAACCACATTCACACTCCATTTGCTTATTGCAATGACAACATGGATATTCCATTAACGGTTGACCTGGCAAGGCGGTTTGGCCTGGGAGGCATTACGTTTACCGAACATTTGTCGCATCTCTATCTTGACCGGGAAAAAGTCCAGGCAAAATATCAGTTTGTTCGCCATGTTGAAACTCTGGATAATGAATCAACTGTTCGTGTGCCTGCTTATTTAAAGGCAGTCAATCGTGTGCAATCCCCGTTTGCGCGGGTTGGCATTGAAATGGACTGCGTGTTTAATGGCAAACCTTTTATCAGGGCATCAGATATTCCGCTTTTCCATATCAGGCTCGGCGCAGTTCATTGTTTAAAAGAATTACTGGAGCCACAACCTGATTACGAGAAAGTGTGCGACGAGTTTTTAAGTATGATTGCTAAGCTGGCCGGCTCGGATATACATATTCTCGCGCATCCTTTCAGAGTGTTCAAAAAAAGCGGTATGGCTTGTCCAGTTCATTTAATCAAGCCTGTAATTCAGATTCTACGGGAGAATAAGATTGCTGCCGAAGTTAATTTTCATACCAATGAACCACCTGCGGAATTTATTCGCGAGTGTATTGAATCCGGAGTCAAGCTGTCATTCGGCAGTGACGCGCATAATTTATATGAAATCGGCGAATTCACGCCGCACCTTGCCTTGCTCAGGTCTTTGGGGTATACTGGTGATATTAGCGACTTATTGATAAAAGCCTTTTAACCGCCAGCCTTCGTCCCACATGCATGGCTACGGCTTGGCAAGCGGATTACGCGGATAAAGACCAAGAATTTTTGACAGAATAAACAAAATGGACAGAATAATATAGGAGAAAATGGGGAGTAACCACAGATTTCACTGATTTCGCCGATTGTTTTTTCGTTAACATCTGTGCCATCTGTGAAATCTGTGGTTATCTTCTCTTTTTTTCGTGCTTGTCCCGCCGTGGTGTGTTGACAAAGCCGGATGTTTCGCGCCTGCGTCGCCGTAGCGACTCCGTCGTCGCGAAGGCGCGTGTTTCGTAGTTAAAAATATCCTTTTCGAGTAAGCACTATATAGAAAAGTCTGAAGTCCAGTGTCTGAATTGCATCTCTGTTTTGAGATTGCTTGACAGGTGTGATGCAACGGTTTATGATACTTGTGTTGTCCAGTGAAATCCGCATGTGACGTGGCGAACTGATGAACAACTCGCTGAGGGAATAATTGGAAAGAAAATCCATTTTGCGCTGAACGAGGACATCCTCAGCTTCATCGTTGGGCAACTTTAACATATTGGAGAATCATATGTTAGTTCTACTGATAATCAAGCTAAAGGAAATTATCTATAGCGGAGAAAATATTGGCGATGATCTGAGTTTTCACTTCGATGTGGAAGGTCAAGCTACACATTTGAAAACTAAAATTTCTTTTGGCGAGCGTAAATCGTTCAATAAAGTTCTTTTTCAGGGAACCTTCGCAGAAGGTTCCGTTAGCCTGCCAATCAGTGTCGATATTACCGAAGAAGACCCCATCTTTAATGATACAGGATCAGGATCAAGCAGCTTTAATGTGCAATTACAAGAATCTGAAATACAAACGCATTCTTTTAATGCTAATGTTATCGCAAGTGGGGGAGATAAAGGAAAAATAGCGACATTTACTTTCAAAATGGAGGCGACCATTGAAGACACCATTAATATCGACTTGGTTAGTCCTGCCAGCAACCAGGAGTTCCATATTCAAATGGCTGGCCCAAGCATGCCTACAGTACAACTCCAGGCAGCAGTATCTCCAGAGATATCAGACCTTGAGTATCGCTTCCAGGTTGGCTCACGACAGACCGGCAGAGCCATCGAATATGAAGATGCTCCCGCGTCCGGTTATGCTCATCCCTCGATCATAGACTCTGGTTGGCTGAGCGCGAACAAATGGACTATTGATTTTGACACGAATCTCTATGGCGGACATGTCACACATGTTACCGTCCTCGTTCGGAAAGACGGCCAAGTCGTCTGCTCAAGCCTCATTCAACGGGACTTCTACATTATCGGTGATGCTCTTACCTCACAGATGAGGAATTCGTATATAGACACGCTGACTAACTATGACGCGAATATTCGAACTATGGCTAAGGCTATAGCCATCCAGGAGAGTGGGGCGGCACGCATTTCTGGACGGAAGGGCAACCAGGATCAGCAAGCCGTAACCGTTACCCACTCAGAGAGGCTGGTGTCGGCGGCGGCTACGGAGTCATGCAGCTTACGGACCCAAGCCTGCTGAGTAGAGATACTATCTGGAATTGGAAAGAGAACATCAATGCTGCCATGGACTACATCGAACGGATGTACAATCGGGGCGTAGCTCACCTGAACGCTCACACCAACGGTGTGACGGACAGGATGAGGCGGCTTGAGGGATACAGCCGATACAACGGCGGACCCACTGATCGATATCACTGGTGGAGTACCGGCCCTGCAAATCACAATGGTGTGCCTGAAGGCTGGACCAAGTTTGGATATATAATCTGTGGCACCGGCGGTACAGACGGATATCGAGACTACAACAATGACGGCGTGGCTGATGCGGCGGGGAACCCGTACAATATCCAAAATGGTCCAACGGGGCCAAATAACTGCGTCGGGCGAGCAGCTCGTTATGCCGACAATGCTATCCTCAATGAGTAGACAAAGGGAGACGGCTTTCATGAAAAGCAGTTTTGTGATTGTTCTAATTGTGATGGTCTATGTTACCAGCCCTCAGATTGCTCTTGCGGAGGTAAGTCAGGATGAGCTTGCGGACATGCAGAAAACAGTACACAGCATGACGAAGCTTTACGGCACAACGAAGAATCTTACAACTCTTGATTCGGAGATCAGGCATGCAGACAGGAAGACAGCGCAGCTTGCACTCAAAGTGCTTGTTGATGCAGAGCGTAATCAGTTACCCCCGACATTTGGTGAAGGAAAGATCGTGTGGCGCGAATTTCCGCACAACGTAACTGACGATGAACGTGTGAACTTCCAGCTTACTTCGACAACCAGCATCGTGATCAATTACCGCCGCGTCGTAGTGCGGACGAATGTGGTTGTCTACTTCTGTGAAAACTCCTTTCATAATCCTCGGAAGTATGGAGGACGAATTAATCCTTCCATGTATGTCGTCCAGATCACAGGCACACATCCGTCCTTGCTCTTCTTCAGGGAACCGTATTCCGGACCTGGCTGTCAGCGGTCTGGCGGGCTATCCCCCTCTTTTCTCGGAACGATAGATAAGGGCAACGAAATGCCACAAGTGGCATTGCTCTATGGCCCATCTGGGAGTGGCAGGTTCGCGAGTATCTACGTGTTTACGTTCGCTAGTGCGACTGGAGTATGGGAACCCGAACGCGTCCTTGAGATGGTTGGTGTGGGTTCATACGATTATGACGAGAAAGGGCAAGTCCTGATCTACCAAGAGAAGGACGAAGGAGTGTGGAAGGGCAAGTCCTTTCACATTGCTCTCGACCTCTGAAGGGATCGTACATAAGTTTGATGCCGTAAGTCAAAAGACGTGTTTTTTCCTTTGGCTTGATAAACTTTGTGCCTATGTGCCTTTGTCCCTTTGTGCCTGAGTGCCTGAGTGCCTGAGTGCCTGAGTGCTAACCTTATGAAAAAGAACAGTTCCATTAAACAGATTATTAAACGTAAAGGCAATCTTGTTCCATATGACAGGGATCGCATCAGCACGGCAATTTTCAGAGCGCAGGAATCTGCCGGGAAGGCTGACAGGGCCTTGTCCGTTGCGCTGAGTATGGAAGTGGAAAATATTTTAAAAAAGAATTACGGCGCGGATGCGACACCAAGTGTGGAGGAGATTCAGGACATTGTTGAAGAGACACTCATGACAAAAGGCCATGTGGAAACCGCGCGCGTATACATCATTTACCGAAATCAGCGTACCCGTGCCCGTGCCTCCATGATGGATGCCTTTGAAGTTAAGGACAGCATTCCGTATAAAAAGATATACGAAGTCTTATGCTGGAATATGGATCACGCATGTCTTTCAATCAGTGATTTGAATGCCGTCGTCAAGAACGACGTGTTTGCCGATCTGGTCAGAGATGCTGATCAGCGATATGAAGATGAGATTCTTCAATGCGCAACACGGATTATCGAAAGGCGTGATGAAGTTCGGGTGGTGATTATTGCAGGACCGTCTTCGTCTGGCAAAACAACGACAACTATCAAGTTGAGCGAACAACTGAAGCAGGCTGGAATTCAGCGTCAAACCATCAATCTGGACAACTATTTTTTTGATCTGGAAAAACATCCGAAGGACGAATTCGGAGACTATGATTATGAAGCGCCGGAATCACTTGATCTGGAATTGATCAATCAGCATTTGCGTCGATTGCTTGATGGTGAATCCGTTAAAACACCGCATTATGATTTCAAGACCGGCAAGCGAACACTGAGTGTTCATGAAATGCGTCTGAAAAAAGATCATACACTGCTGTTGGACAGCCTGCATGGTCTTTATAAACCTATGACAGCTGGTATTCCTGCCTCCATGATATTCAAACTGTATATTGAAACGTTGGGCCAGCTCCGGTCGGCCAACGGTCAATTCATGCGATGGGCTGATAATCGCCTGATGCGCCGTATGATTCGCGATAGTCGTCTTCGCAATTCTCAACCGGCGACAACTCTGACGCACTGG
>CAZBGF010000137.1:0-5435 GCA_964491255.1 uncultured Verrucomicrobiota bacterium | reverse complement strand
GCACCCGGGCCATCACGACAACCCGTTCGGCATGCGCCTGACGACCTTGATGATATCCAGGAGGATTCCGGATTCGTCAGTGCCAATATCGCTGTTGGCGGATCACCCAAATGTTCAGTTTAATTTCTTTCGACCAGAACTGGGCACGTGTGAAGTGGAGATGCATTAATATGACCTGCAGGGTATTCGCCATTACTGCGCATGCGGACGACATTGAGTTCAGCATGGCTGGCACATTGATCCTGCTGGCAAGAGCGGGTTGTGAAATCCACTACATGAACATCGCTAATGGTTCATGCGGTTCTACTGAACACGACGCGAAAACCATCTCCGGCTTGCGGCTCCAGGAAGCGAAGAACTCCGCAAGCCGAATAGGGGCAGTATTCCACCCGCCTTTCGTCCCCGATATCGAGATATTCTATGAAAAAAACCTTCTGGCTAGAGTAGGGGCCATTATGCGAATGGTGGCACCGGACATCCTCCTTGTCCACTCGCCTCAGGACTACATGGAAGACCATACAATTTCCTGTCGTCTTGCTGTTACCGCCGCATTCTGCCGGAGTATAAGGAACTTCCCAACAGACCCTCCCATAGCACCGGTTGATCGCGATATCACAGTGTATCATACCCAGCCGCATGGTAACAGAGACCACCTGAACCGCCTGGTCCGGCCCGATTTCTTTATTGATATCGGTTCTGCCATCGAGGAAAAGGCCAGCATGCTTGCCGAGCACAAGAGCCAGAAAAAATGGCTGGACCATAGCCAGGGACTGAACGCCTATCTGAACACGATGAGGAATTTTGCCAGTGAGCTGGGGACGTTGTCGACACGATGCGAGTTTGCCGAGGGCTGGCGTCGGCACAACCCTCTCGGGCTGTGTGCCAGTGATGCAAATCCTCTCGCAGACTTCCTCCGAGAGCATGTCCTGGAGAAGGATGCTCACATTTCATAGACTGGCAGCTGCCGGTCTCGGGCAGGCAGTTCCGGCATTTGGATATTATCCTGGAATCATGCCTGCGGCTTGATAAACTTTGTGCCTCTGCCTGCCAAGCCGTAGCCCTGAGCAATGTCGAAGGGGCGAAGGCTGGTGCCTTTGTCACTTTGTGCCTGAATTACAATGAAACAGTATAAACATATATTTGGTCCTGTTCCGTCACGCCGTCTTGGGCGTTCGTTAGGTATTGATTTGATCCCTTATAAAACATGCAGTCTGAATTGTGTTTTCTGCCAATTGGGATGTACAAATCAGCAAACCATCAAACGAAGCGAATATGTTCCGGTTGGAGATGTGCTTGAAGAGATTGCCGCATGGCTTGAAACAGACGGGAACGCGGACTACATCACACTGTCCGGTTCAGGTGAACCCACTCTTCATTCCAGGTTTGGTGAAATAATCGACTGGATACATCAGAAAACCTCTATTCCGGTAGTTCTTTTAACCAATGGAACAACATTGTATCTTCCAGAGGTAAGAGATGCGGCGTGCAAAGCCAATTTAATAAAAATATCGCTTAGCGCCTGGGATGAAGATTCGTTTGAACAAGTCAATCGTCCATACCAGAAATTGCGATTCGCTCAACTGGTAGAAGGAGAGAAATCTCTGCGCACACAATTCAGCGGAGAGTTGTGGCTTGAGGTGTTTATCCTGCGGGGCATTAATTCGTTAAAGGCTGATGTAAAGAAAATTGCCGAGCTTGCAAAGCAAATTGCCCCGGACCGGATTCATTTGAATACAGCAGTTCGCCCTCCGGCAGAGAAATTTGCTGTTCCAGTTTCAACAGAACAATTAGAGACTCTGGCTGAATTGTTCGATCCGCGGGCCGAGGTTATTGCGGAATTCAGCAATGATCAATCGCCTGAAGTTCAGGCGAATGAAAACACCATTCTTTCAATGATACAGCGCCGGCCGTGTACAGCCATGCAGATAGCAGAGGTGTTTGGCATGCACGCCAATGAAGTGTCAAAATATATCGGAAAGTTGATAAGAACAGGTCAAATTCGAGCCGACCATAAAAAAGGGGATATATATTACCTGGATAATAACTGCTCAGATGTCTGAGTACTATCCTTGGATATTGAACATATAGAAACAAGTGAATAACCCACTTATTCTTCAATAGACTTTGAGATCAAAATGTTACAAAAAAAAATTCAGATAAAAACAATTCTATCAGGTCATAATATCATATTCAAAGAGCAGGCGAAGAACTACAGGGAAGCCCTTCCCTTTGGGAATGGGAAATTCGGCGGGCTTGTTTATCGGCCATCATACTGGGAGTGGGTTGTCGGCAAACTTGATGTGGATGTTGATATTCATAAGAACTATGAACGTGACAAGGATGCGGCAGTGTTTGTCTCAAATGTCAAGAAGGTAGCAGCATCGGCTCCTTACAGCAAAATCCTTGAAGCTGTACGACGCAAGGACAGCGAAAGACTTCAGGAACTCAAAAAAATTGAGAACAATAAATGGTTATCTGAACAAATACTCGTCAAGAGCAGTCCAAAGGAACGTCCCATAGGTAACCTCATAAATCTGGTGCCAGCTTTCCTGCGGATACACACTGCCGGCGGTCGATGCGAATCATTCATGGAGCGGCTTGATCTCTATCGTGGTGTTATTACCGCCCGATGTCGGGATAACGGCAAGAGCTATGCGCTGAAGACAATCTGCGATCCGGGAAATGATATCTTTGCGATAACGGCAAATGCAATCAACAAAGATCTGCCTTTTGAAAAAATTGTCTTAAACAGACCATACCACCATGTTTTAGAAGGAGTCAGACAATTCGACTCTGCTGATGATTGTATCTGGCTTGACTATAAATTCGCTAATCATTTCCGTTATGTGGTGATGGTGCAGATTAAGGGAGCGCGCTTCAAGGTTGAAACTTCAGGAGAAGAAACAGCGGCAATTTTAGAGAAGTCATGTTGCAATCTGAGAATATATGTTACATGTGCAACCTGCCTGGAAGCGGAAGACCCTGTTCAAAGATGCAAGGAGCTTATCTCAAAGACAAGCCGGAAAGAAATGGAAAAGGTGAATGGAAAACGATGGGAGGAATACTGGAATAAATCAGCAATCAAGATCGACGATGATTTCATGGAGAATCTGTATTATTTCCATCAGTATACCTCTGCTTGCACTCATGGCAAGGGAATGAAAGCCAAATACAAAGCTTCGGGGTTATACGGGCTTTGGCCCCATGTTGATCATATTATGTGGATGAATAGAGTCTATGGTGATGTGAACATAGAAATGGCTTATCAGCATCTTTTTTCCTCTAATCACCTTGAATATTTTGAGGCGTTTGTGGATATGGTATGGTCGTTTCTCCCCGCCGCCAGAGAACTGGCAAAAAGAGTCTATGGTCTGCCGGGAGCCTGCTTTGACAACGGGTGGCACTGTATCGGGCCATGGTACTGTGTCCTCTTGTGGGACGGTTACAGCCACGGCAAAGATGAAGTTTATCTTAAGGAAAAGGCCTATCCTGTCATGAAAGACGTGGCTGAATTTTATGCTGCGTTTCTGAAAAAAGGTAAAGACGGAAAATATTATATGTTCGGGAGCGCTCCACCTGAACGAGGCTCGTTTGCCGATGAAAGCGGAGGTGAGACAATAGGCTTTAAAGGCCATTATAAGAATGTGACCATTGATCTGGCTTTTCTCAAACATCTGTTCAGACATTTGATTGAAACGAGTCATATTCTTGGCATTGACAAGGACTTGACAGCCAAATGGCGGGAAATCCTGGACAATTTTCCGGAGTATCCAACTGGGGTTACGAAGTACGGCGAAACTATCTTTGACATGGATGAATATAAGAGCCCGCTTATGTGTCACCATCCCAATACTCTGGCGACTATCTATCCGACTCGTGAGTTTCATTTCTCTTCTCCGAAAAAAGACGCTGCGCTCGGCAGTGCAACGGTCAAGAGTTGCTGGGATAACCTCAGCATGTACTATACCTTTAATGCCCCATGGAGCGCCGTGGCCATGGCAAGGATGGGATTTGGGGAAGAAGCGGAAAACATACTTTCCAAATGGGTAGTAGATGTATACACCGACTTTGCAGGATTTCTTGGCCGTGAAATCGGGAACTACTATACTTCGTGCGAGTCTTTGGTTTTTGGATATAATCCGGGCAATCCTCCTCTACTGGAAGTAGGTTGCGGACTTATCACAGCCGTGAATGAAATGCTTGTTCAGGAGCAGGATAATACTCTCTTTGTTTTTCCCGCGCTTCCTTCAAAATGGAAAGATGCAAGCTTCAGGAACCTTCGCATTCCGGGGGCGTTTCTTGTTTCCGGAGAACTTCACGAGGGAGCCGCAACACACATTTCCATAGAATCGGAAAAAGGAGGGAAATTAAAGGTTTTTGACCCATGGAAGAACAGGAAAATCAAACTTGATTTTAAACATGGAGAGACCATTGCTCTCGAACCAAAGGGGAAAGGGGCCAACACTACTGACCGAAGTGAATGGAGAAGCAAACCTGCAAAAAGACCTAAAGAAAAAATATCTACTCAAGGATATCGTTTGTTTTTAGGAAAAGATGCAAGGAGCAGAATTATTGAAGCCGTAGACAGGTTCTGTTTCCCCACAATGAGAAATATACGTATGAAGGGAACTGTTTATGAAGGCCCTGAGCACCGCAGATTCTTAGAAAAACCTCAGAACTTGTTTTTTAAGTTTGATTTTGGAGCCAAAACAATTCCCGCCTATACAACCTGCTTTAATAGCCCGCGCGATGGAAATGTTCCTTTTACTCAAGTTACAGATAAAATTAAATATTCTACCCTGAAACGCTTCGGTTGGAAAGATGCGGAAGGGATACAGTGTGTTAAATGCAGAGGTTATGATCCCTTGAGTAAAACCGCTCTTGCCGGCAAAAGGAAGAATACATTTTTACTAAGGCTCAATGAAGGTCAATATCAGTTTCTTTTGCTTCATGGGAATGGAAAAGCAATACGAACCAGGATAACATTCACGGACCTTGGCTCCTCCTTTTGTTTTGATGCGCCAGATGATAGAGTGGGCATTGAAGGTTTTGGAATCAATGCTGTTACTGACCAACTGGTAGAGATGGAAATTGATGCTGTTTCTGGATATTCCTGGCAGATTAATGCCATATTTGTAAAGAAACTGTGGTGAATAAACACGTTATTGCTTTTACAAGTCCATCGTTTTAGCAGCTGTCTTTGAAAAAAGCGGTAGGCAAACAAAAAAAGCATGAATATTCTTTATCTTGGTTTCCTTGCCTCGCCGTAGCCAGTTCCCGCCTGCGCGGCACGGCAAAGCACCGCTACGGCACGACGACGGCCGGGGTAGCGCCGGATCTGCGTCCCAAAAAGAAATTCCTATATTTGGCTCATCTTATTTTAGTCGACGCTGAAAAAGTATTGAACAAAAGAAAACGAAGGTAACAAAGGTTTA
>CAZBGF010000136.1:0-5439 GCA_964491255.1 uncultured Verrucomicrobiota bacterium | reverse complement strand
TATCTTATACAGACTCCTGCAAAATACATTTTGCAGTCGCAGTAGTCAGGATTCAGTAGTCATTAGTCAGAATCATAAGCAATTGTGTCTAAGTAAGTTGCATGTCTTGATTCTGTATTCCCTGGCCGACACGAGCGTCGGCTCGAGCAGGCTGAATCCTGTATTCTGTTCTGTGAAATTTCGTTATTTCGCAGAACTCTAAACATGGATTGAGAAAAAAGGAGACTTATGAAAGTTGCTGTGACATCGGTTGGCGAAACGGTTGAATCTCCCGTTGATCAGAGGTTTGGGCGCGCGAGTTACTTTATACTCTATGATACGGAATCAGGAGAATGGTCAGCTCATGATAACAAGCAAAATCTGGAAGCCGCGCAAGGGGCTGGAGTTCAGTCCGGGCAAAAGGTTGTTGAACTTGGCGCCGAAGCTGTAATTACAGGGAATTGCGGGCCGAAAGCATTTGCGACACTGATGGCTGGCGGCATTGAGATTTACCAGGAAGCCTTCGGCACAGTCAAAGAAGCCATTGACGCTTTTGAGAAAGGGAAACTTAATAAATCAGGGAAAGCTGATGTCGAAGAAGGTTTTGGGAGCGTATAGGAAAAAATGAGGTTCTTTCTACGGCTATTACGGCGGTTTCGTGCAATGGTAACGGGTGAAATGAAAAGATGGGAAACCAGGGAGGGAATACATTTCCTTAAAAAAATTGGCATTAGGCAGGGTCAGGCTGTTGTTGATTTTGGATGTCGTGTCGGCCGCTACAGTATTCCGGCAGCACTTCTTGTTGGCCCGCAAGGAAGTGTTTATGCCATTGACAAGGATAAAGACGTACTGAACACGTTGAAACGAAAGGCATCAGCCCTTGGTATTGCCAACATCAGGACAATAGAAACGACCGGTGAAATAAAGTTGAATGTTCAGGAAACGCCGGTTGACGTTTTCTTGTTATACGATGTCTTGCACTATATGCATGAAAACGAACGGAAGGCATTGTATTCTGAAATCCTTCAAGTTCTGTGTCTCGATTCACTTCTCTCCATATATCCAAAGCACATTGCAACGGATAATCCTGCGGATCATTTCAAGAATTTGCGCATAGATGACATAATACGCGAACTCGAAGCATCCGGTTTTTCGCTTGAAGCCAAAATTTGCGGCACAATGAGCCATGCTGACAGTCTTGTTCAGGGGTGCATTCTGAATTTCAGGAAGATATGATTATAGATATACTCAAGCAGGCTTTGATGATTACCAGCTTTGTCTTTGTGATGATGCTGGTGATCGAGTACCTGAACGTTTTCACAAAAGGTGACTGGGAAAGAAAAATTCGTGCTCACAAGTGGGGTCAGTACTTCCTCACTTCTTTTCTTGGGGCAACACCAGGCTGTCTTGGAGCATTTGCCGTGGTGAGTTTGTACGCACACAGGGTGATTACTATCGGCGCTCTGGCAGCAGCCATGATCGCGACAAGCGGCGATGAGTCGTTTGTTATGCTGGCCCTGTTTCCAGGTAAAGCATTGCTGATTTTCGCTGTTCTTTTTGGTATCGGAATAATTTCCGGAATAGTTGTTGACATATTTTTCGGCTGGCAAAAAATGCAACTGCGCGGAACTGATATCTGCATGGCGCTTCACGATGATGAAAAATGTGTTTGTTTCCCAAAAGGCAGGATATTGGATCAATGGCGGAATTGTTCGGCGCATAGAGGAGTTCTGGTTCTGTTTCTTGTTCTTTTTCTGTTCGGAATATTGTCGGGTGAGGTCGGCCCGAATACATGGAATTGGATTCGTGTAACGTTGCTTCTATCCGCGGGCGTTGGCCTTTTTATTGTTTCTACTGTCCCGGATCATTTTCTGGAGAAGCATTTATGGGAACATATTGCGAAAAAGCACATTTGGAAGATTTTTCTATGGACGGCAGGCGCTCTACTGGTAACGCATATTCTTCTCAACCATTTTCACTTGGAAGAGTGGATCAAAGGGAGTAATTTCACTTTATTGATAATAGCATGTTTGATTGGAATTATCCCGGAATCCGGACCTCATTTGATCTTTGTTACACTATATGCTGCAGGAGCAATCCCCTTCAGCATTCTTCTCGCCAGCTCAATTGTGCAGGATGGGCATGGAATGCTTCCTATGCTCGCTTATTCACGACGTGGTTTTGTTGCTGTTAAGATTATTAATGTTATAATAGGTTTTATTTTCGGACTGACAGGTTATTTGATGGGTTGGTAAATCCCAAGTTAAGGTTGTTTAGCCTTTAGGTCCGAATAATCGGACTCTCCGAAGGGTCGGAGTCCGATGCTTCGAACCGACACTTCGGAGCTGAAGGCTGTTAGGAAAGTCCGGCAGTCGCCGGACTCCCCGGGCCGACCCGAGTCGTCTCGGGTAGGCGGGCAGGCGGGCAAGGCGGGTAGGCGACCTACAGCCTATCTACTTAAGTTGCAATGCCGATACAGAATCATGAAACGAAAATTACAGAAACGGGACAGGGATATTATCTTGGATTCAATCACCGAAGGTGTTTTTACGGTAGACTCCAACTGGCGAATAACATTCTTTAATCGTGCGGCTGAAGAAATTACCGGCACTCCTCAACAGCAGGCCATTGGAAAACCCTGCAAAGACATTCTGCGAGCAAATATCTGTGAAGGCGAATGCGCGCTCAAAGAGACAATTGAAACAGGCATGCCTATTGTCAACAAGCCGGTGATGATGTTGGATTCGAATGGCAATCAAAAGCCGATCAGCATTACCACAGCTATTTTGAAGAATGAGAACGGCAAGGTCATTGGTGGAGTTGAAACCTTTCGAGATCTGACAAGAATTGAGCAGTTAAGAAAACAGATTAGGCAGGATTATCAATATGAAGATATTATTAGTCGAAGCCATCGAATGCATAAGATTTTTGATATCCTTCAGGAAATAGCCGACAGTTTTAGTACTGTTTTGATTGAAGGAGAAAGCGGAACCGGCAAGGAACTTTTTGCGCGGGCCATTCACAATACGAGCCCACGCAGGAAAAAACCGTTCATTGCTGTTAATTGCGGGGCATTGCCTGACACTCTGCTTGAGTCTGAATTGTTTGGATACAAAGCGGGCGCTTTTACTGATGCAAAAAAAGACAAGCCAGGCCGTTTTGCTCTGGCCGAAGGCGGAACGCTGCTGCTGGATGAAATTGGCGACGTATCATCCGCAATGCAGGTCAGGCTATTGCGTTTTTTGCAGGAACGGGTTTATGAACCGCTTGGTTCCATTGAGCCGGTAAAAGCGGATGTCAGGATTGTTGCGGCTACGAATAAAGACCTGGCTCGGCTCATGCAGGAAAAAACATTTCGAGAAGATTTGTTCTATCGTATAAACATTGTGAAGTTAGAGATTCCCCCTTTGCGTGACCGTATGGAAGATATACCGTTTCTTGTAGAACATTTTATAGATCGCTTAAATTGCGTTTCTGCTAAAGAAATCAGCGGCATAACCGATGAAGCATTGACATGTCTGATGTCCTATGAGTATCCGGGCAATGTCCGGGAACTGGAAAACATCATAGAAAGGGCATCTATTTTGTGTCACTCTGGTCAGATTGGAAGAGAACATTTACCTGAGCCTCTGCGCCAGGTTGCGCCAGGTGTACCTGAAGAAAAAGAAATAGATTCCTTTAAACACATGGAAGCCATATTTCTTATGAACGCGCTGCGGCAAAACAATTGGAACCGCACGGAAACTGCCCGTAAACTTGGTATCCACAAAACCACTCTGTTCCGAAAAATCAAATCTCTTGGCCTCAGCGTTCCTGCGCGCGGAAAAAGCTGAGAGTTTTTCCTGTCTCTCGTCAGAAAAGGTTGCGTAAATGCAACTTGTATGTTCCTGAAGTATAGCATAAATGCTACTCTTGTCGAATTCAATTTTTTATTGTCAGAAAATGCAATTCGTTTAACATCAGTAATTTACGAGTGATTCTTTCGCAATAATTCGAGTTGGCACATTTCTTGCTTAATATATAAGTGTGAAAAAGATAGCTATTCCAATATGGGAAGATGGTATATCAACGGTTTTTGATTTTGCTGGCAAATTGCTTGTCATTGAAATACAAGGCAATCGGGAGGTGTCCCGTACTGAAACAGCGCTTCCGGCGGAGCATTTGACAAGCAGAGCGAGACGTTTGTCGCAACTGGGAGTAAATGTGCTGATTTGCGGAGCGATTTCTCAGCAATTGTCAGCTCTTGTAGCAAGCACGGGCATTCAGATTATTCCGCTTGTAAGCGGTCATGTGGATAAAGTGCTGTCTGCTTATCTATCAGGGCAATTGGTAAACAGCAGGTTTCTTCTTCCGGGCTACCTGCCCGGCGCAAGGAGAAAGTGGCGGCATGGCAGGGGTTTTCACGGAGGACGATGGTAGGAGAAGAATGGTCAATGGTTGATGGTTGATTCAATGCGGAGCGCGGATCGATAAGAAGGAAAATTCCGAGTTCCGAGTTCGAAGAATGAAGGGAGGTGAATGATTATGCCAGGTGGAGATGGAACAGGTCCGGGAGGAATGGGTCCTATGACAGGACGAGGAGCAGGTTACTGTGCCGGATATCAGGTGCCAGGGTACATGAACGCGGTCGGAGGCCGTGGTCTTGGTTTTGGCAGGGGCCGTGGTTTTGGCCGTGGTCTTGGTATGGGTTTCCGTGGCGGTCGCGGATTTGGCGGCTACATGGGAGCGCCCTACGGTGGAGCGCCCGCTTATGGAGCGCCGGCGATGCCCTATGGAGCGCCGACGCCGACTGGAGTTCCTTATGGTGCAGCACCGAGTTCTCAGCAAGAGCTTGATGCTCTCAAAGGTCAGTCGGAGTACTTCGAAGACGCGCTTGAAGGAATCAAGAAACGAATCGGAGAACTTGAGACCAAGAAGAACGAGAAGTAAATCTGATGGTTAACGGGAGATGAATAATGGGCCAGTCTGAGTCGGCCCATTATTCAACCATTAACTTTTCTACAAGGAGGATAAGTTATGCCAAGAGGAGATGGAACAGGACCGACAGGTGCAGGACCAGGAACTGGTCGCGGAATGGGTGGTGCAGGAGGTGGTGCAGGAACCCGTTCGACAAGCTCAGGACAGGCGGGGAGTGGGCAGGGCCGTGGTCGCATGGGCGGTTTTAGCCTTGGCGCCGGTGGCAGTTGTGTATGCCCGGGTTGTGGAAAAAAAATTACGCACCAAAGGGGCGTACCATGCACTCAGATCAAGTGTCCAGGTTGTGGCGCTTTTATGACAAGGGCGTAATAGGGATGTCCCGAAAAAGCGAAGTGCAGCTTGTCATATATCCGAACTCTGTACAGTGAGATCACGCCAATCCTGTTTCCCATGTTGGGAACAAGGAACGGTGTCTATTCAAGCGTATGCTGACCAATATGCGGCGATGGAATGGTGTTGGGCTGGCCGCGCCTCAAGTTGGTC